>CBCTZR010000032.1:0-23060 GCA_965151435.1 uncultured Merdibacter sp.
ACTAATAGGAGAAAATAGGGGTACAAAGCGGAACTGTTTTTCAAGAAAATCAAAAGTTTTTTTTGAAATTCTGAAACCGATTTTGATAACCTATTTTCAATTTAGAAACGCATTATTTATCGTCCTACTAAATTATAGCCTTCGGGATGGACTTTCATTTCCATGCAATTTTGATATAATGATAGCGGAAAAGGGAGGGATGAGATCATGGCGGTAAAAATGATTGCGTTAGATTTGGATGGGACATTGTTGCGTAGTGACAAGACGATTGATCCTGTGACATTGAGCCAATTGAAAAGAGCACAAGATCAAGGAATCATCCTTACGATTGCCAGCGGAAGAGATAAGAATGGAACGAAATTTGTTTATGAGCCATTGGGGTTGGAAGATGGAAATCATTATCTCGCTCTTGTCAACGGGCAGATGATCTATAGCTTTGCACGAAAGGAATATGAATTAGACGAGGTGTTAGATAATGAAGATGCGCAAAAGATCCTGCGTACGGTAAAGAAGTATGACGTGGAGGCGATCTTTTGTTGCGGTTATGATTTCTACGATTACATTTCAAAGCGACAGAAGATGAAAAAACGCTTAGCTAGGGTCATTCACGGACGTCCGATGGATTATGGGCTTGCGAAAGGACATGGTGAGCGGAATTTTATCACCATTAAAGATAAAGATGATTTTACACAAGATATCAATAAAGTGGTTCTTGTACATACCGAACGCTATTTTCGACGTCATTTAGATGAAATTCGTCGGTTGTTGAAGGATTACGACTTGTTGGAAGTAGGACCGCAATGGATCGAAATCATGCCTAAGAACGTGAATAAGGCAAGTGCTTTAGAACACATTGCTCAGGAAAACGGTTTTACGCTGAATGAAGTTATGGCATTTGGAGATGCGGAGAATGACATAGAGATGATCCGTCGCTGCGGTTATGGCATTGCGATGGGCAATGCGATGCAACAGGTAAAAGATGTTGCTTTCGCCGTTACGGACACAAATGACCAGCAGGGAATCGCAAAGGCCTTGGCCAAATATGTATTCCAAGAGGAGCAGATGTATGAAGGGGATTAAGGTCATTGCGAGCGATATGGATGGAACGCTGTTGCTGCATCAGGCAAATGGGGAAGATATCATCGGTGAAGAAACGAAAAATGTGCTGATTGAAGCCCAGCAGGCGGGGTATCGTCTGATCTTGGCTTCAGGCAGAGCATATCCGAAAATGCTTGCTTTCGCAAAACAGTTAGAGATGGAACGCTATGGCGGATGGCTGGTTGAGATCAATGGAACCGCTGTCTATGATTTGCAACATCATAAGCGAAAAGTGTTTCATCAACTGCATAGACAGGAGATCGACACATTGTACGACAAGTTGAAACGACAAGAGTTTGAGCTGATCGCATGTCAAGATGAAGCGATGTATTATCACATTCCCAAACGTTTGATTCCCGTTAAACAAGCCTATATCCGTGCGCATGATCTCCCTGAGGATCACCCACTGACAGGGGGAGGATTTGAAATCGTTCATGACAATCGGAAAGGATATCCTTATCTCTATGCGGTCGATGATGTTAAGCAGTTGCCAAAGACGATGAATAAGCTTTGCATCACAGATGATCCTCAGCGTCTTGCTTTAGCTGAGGAGATCTTGGCGCCTTATCGGGATCGTTTCTGGTGGGGCTATACGACGAAACGATGGATCGAAATCCTGCCCAAAGCTGCGAATAAATTGGAAGGCATTCGGTATTGCTGCGAACAGATGCAGGTGGAATTGAAGAACGTTTTGGCGTTTGGAGATGGAGAAAATGATATGGAGATGCTGTCTCATTGTGGTTTTGGCGTTGCGATGGGCAATGCGCTGGACAGTGTAAAGAGAATCGCCTATGATGTATGTGACAATAATAAAAATGAAGGTCTGGCAAAAGTCGTCGCACATTTGTTAACGGCCTCATAGGAAGGAGTATTCAGATGAAGATCATCAATGAAATGGAATTTAATCAAATGACAAAGGAATGTCCGCTTGTATTAGTTGACTTTTTCGCAACATGGTGTGGACCATGCAAGATGCTTTCTCCAGTATTGGAAAGCGTCGCACAGGAATTGGGCGATCAGATCGAAATCGTCAAAGTCGATGTAGATCAACAGCCGGCATTGGCTGCTTCTTTCAAGATCATGTCCGTACCGACGATGTTGCTCTTTAAAGACGGAGAGCTGATTCAGCGCATCAGCGGTTATCAGCCGGCACCGCAGTTGTCCGCATTCTTAAAGCAGTTTATGTAAAGCTGCTTTTTCTTTTGCTTTTTCAATGCTATACTGTAACTCGAGGTGGTACAGATGAAGATCATGAATCTATCACAAGATCAGGTGCGTGAACAGGCGCTGAAGAAGTTTTCACCGCGCTTTGTCCAGGTGGAAAGCGGCTCTCTTTTTCTTCGCGCCTGCGCGGATGGCACTTATCGCTGTGATCTGATGGAAGAAACGCTGTTTGTCAGCACATCACTTGGTTATCATGAAGTGGTGATTAAAGGAAACAAGACTAGAGTAAAGGTAGAGATCACACTGGTATTTGTAAAAGATAATCCATATGCGACGATCGTTGATGGAAATGCCTGCGGTTATGTCGCAATCGAGGAACAAGAAGAGATTCAATTCATGGAGTATCCGAATTTTTTGGAGTGGATCTTAAATCATGTGCATCCCATTGTGTAAATTGATCAGATGGTAATGGAAATGTGAAGTTTTTGTGAACAGTTGCTTTTCATACCTTGTGTTTGATGATATAATATTGCTAACGAGATATCTATACAATATGACATGGAGGGAAAATGATGAAAAAACAATTGATAGGGGCAGCAGCTGCCATCCTGTTATTAGCTGGTTGTGGTGGCGAACCAGAGATGAAAACGACGACTTGCAGTGCTTCTACAGGAGGATATGATTTTGATATCATTTTGAAATCACAGGACAATGCGATCAAGACGATTGCAATTGACATGGAATTTGATTTCGGTACAGATTTGTCCGATGATGATCTGGAGATGTTAAAACCAGCCTTATTGTCAAGCTTAGGATTTGAAGAAGGCGAAGATGTCAAGGTTGATCTTACTTCTGAAGACGGCGTAATTTCTGTTCTTATCGAATTTGATGCATCTGCAGATGGTCAGTTTATGCAGTTTATCGGCATGGATGACTACGAAGGCGATCTGCCATTGGATCAGATAGTCGCAGAGTTAGAGGATAACGGAGCAACTTGTAAATAAGAAAGAGAGAAGCGAGCATAGCGCTCGCTTTTTTTATGTAAATAGAAAGACCTGTCATGTGACAGGTCTTTCCGAATTAGGGGATAGAATGATATACGCAAAATAGGGATTTTCTAGGGATGTTTTGCGTACGACAGATCTTTTTCATCTGTCAATGTTAGTATATCCATCCAGCCCTAAATAATTTGTCGAAATTTCTGTTCGTTTAATCTTTTTGAATTTCTTTGATGTAGACGTCTCGTTTCGGGTAAGGAAGTTCAATTCCTTCTTCATCAAAACGCTTTTTGACAGCGATGCGCAGATCGGAGAGCATAGCGAAACATGTGGAATTGTCGTTGGAATAGACCGTTGCCCGCAGTTCGATCCCGCTCTTTTTAAAATCGGTCACGCGAACAATCACTTTCGGTACACCATCTTTGATTTCTTGCGCAGTACGTGGATCGCAGTATTTAGGATGTTTGCTTATTTCCTGGGAAAGCACTTCGATCGCCTTGTCCAGATCACTGTCATAAGCGATGGAGACGTAGAGAAAATCCGCCTTTGCGGAATGTATGTCAGAGACGTTTTCCAGTACGGCTGCATTCATCTGCGCATTTGGAACGATGATCCGCGTGTTTTCAAATGTCTGGATCACGGTGTGCCGGATGGTGATCTCAACCACCGTTCCAACGTATTCGCCATTGTTTACACGGATGAGGTCATGAATATGAAAGGGACGAAACAACAGGATCATCAAGCCGCTGATGAGATTACCGACCGTTTCCTGCGCGGCAAGACCGAGAACGACAGCGACAATACCTCCGCTTGCCAATAATGGATTCAAGACCGCTTGTGCAGGAGTGAAAAGATTTAAGATCGCATAAGCAGCCACGATATAGATGATCGTCCGTTTGATCTTTAAAATCACTGGTTGGTTACGCGGTTTCAAACGACGGATGAGATGCGTGAAATATTTAGAAAGAAGAGCAGAAAACAACAGGATCAAAGCGATCAAAAAGATCGTATCGACCAAACCATAGCGCAGTATGCTGTTTCTTCCCCATTCGTTGAGCTGTTGAATAAAATCCATGGAAATCTCTCCTTTGTCGCTTGTATTATACCGCATAACAAGGAGATGAGAAAAGGCAGAAAACGCACAAAATCAAAGGAAAATAAGTGGAATTATGTGATTGTATTGCAACCACTGCGGAATGTTTTATAATAATTACAAGAGTAAGAGGTGTTTCTATGCGGATGAAGAGCAAGAAGCTGAAAAGATGGAATCTGCCTGCCTATGGAGTGAAATTAGATTGTATCAAGGCGAAGCCTTATCCGATCTTATTTGGTATCCTGATCTTTGGGGCGGCGCTGATTACTTTGAATCAAAAAGTCCTTGGTATTGCCATCTTAGTTTTGGCTTGTTATCAGATCGGTATAAACAATAATCAGGTTCTTTGCGAATTCTTTGACCGCTATGTCGTCTTTTACAGTTCGCATGATCCAGACAACTGTTATATCCTGTTTTGGCAAGACGTTGCACAATGGCATTATCAAAGCGGCTTTATGCAAGATACGTTGTACGTCTTGTTAAAAGATGGTACAAAATTAGATTTTTCATCCCTTTCTCGGCGTAAAGTCGAACTGTATTTCCGCAAATACGCAGCGGATTTGGAAACCTCCTCTTTGATCAAACCACATGTATGAAGAGATGAAGCCTGTGTGAACAGGCTTTTGTTTTTTTTACAAATAGATTATAATAGGAACGAATTGAGGTGCTGATTATGTTTATAGATGAAATCAATACAATCAAAGAGCATTTGAACATGAAACGGCAGATCGTCGTCTTTTCTTTGCTCAGTATCCTTTACTTTGCGCTTTATACAGCCGTATCCATCCTCCTTGGGATGATCGTATCCGATGTCGCAACTTTTATTGGATTTTGGTTGTTGAATCTGGTTTCCACGTATGTGTATATGCGCTTCTTCTTCCAGATCATCGCAGCGTTTCGCGAAGAGGAGAGCGTTATTTATTTTAAAGACTGTATTCCGATGCTGGTGCTGGAAAGTTTCCTGTTTGCGTTGACGATCGCTTTCTACTATTGCTTTGTCTGCTTTTTTAATTTTTATGCGATTATTTCAATTTTTGTCTACCTATACGTATTTTTCTGTGTCGCTTTTCAGCTTTTTTGCTTTTATGAAGTATACCGTGGGAATCGCACGTTACCTGCTATCACATCAGGAGCTATTCGCCATATGTGCGTTTCTTGGAAAGGTGTGTTGGCAGCGTGTTCAGCGCTTGCTTGTGGATATATCATCCTTTATATCTGTTCGATGGGATTGGATATGCTGCTGAATATTCTGTTACCTCACGCGATCATTCTGAACATCGCTTTGACCATGAATCGTTGGATGGAGGTCGGCACGGTTGCATTGACGATGGTGCTGACTGGGATCTTTGATTCGACGATGCTGCTGTTCTTGTTATTTCAAGTGCTGACCGCCATCTTCTTCTCTTATTTCTATTTGATGTGGATGGGATGGATCTGCTATTTGTGTGAAAAATCATGGAATTAAAAAAGGTTACCAGCAGTACGCGTTTACAGCAGTGCTTGCGGGCGATGGGCATGGAATGCGTGGAAGACTTGCTCTCCTATTATCCGTTTCGTTACGAGATCCTGCAGGAGACACCCTTATCGCAATTCAGCATTAACGCTGCGATCACCTGTGAAGGCATCATCCTTCGTAAAGCTTCTTTACTAAGGCTTGGCGCGAATCGCAGTATGACGCGTTTTGCTATTTTGGTACAGGATCAGGAGTTTCAAGTGACGCTGTTTAATCGACCATGGGTCTCACAGTTTCAAGTGGGAAAAGTCATCACGATTCAAGGAAAATACAACGGTAAGGGAAGGATCACGGCTTCACAGTATCACCTCAAGCCATTAGCGCAATTACAGGGGATCCATCCGATCTATAATCTGAAAGAGGGGATTAAGCAAAACGAGCTGCAGCGTCTGATACAAAAAGCTTATCAGCTCTGTGAAAAGGAGATCAAAGATTTTCTGCCGCAGCCCTTGATCCAGCATTATCGGCTCTGTTCACGAAAAGAGGCGATACAATGGATTCATTTTCCTTCGACGATGGATGCGGTCAAGCAGGCATTGCGTCATTTGAAATATGAAGAATTCTTCCGCTTTCAGCTAGTCATGCAATCCCTTCGCAAAGAGAATCAAACGATGATGGGAGGACATGCAAAACGATTTTCGCGAGAAGAAGTTTTCGATTTGACAAAGCGTCTTCCATTTTCGCTGACACAAGGACAGGAACAGGCGATTCAAGAAATTTTATATGATCTGGCAAGCGATCGGCTGATGTATCGCATGTTGCAAGGAGATGTCGGCTGCGGAAAGACCATGGTTGCCGCTTTTGGATTATATGCATGTGTGCTCGCTCATAAACAAGGTGCGTTTTTGGCACCTACGGAGATTCTGGCACGGCAGCATTACGACAGCCTGCGCAAATTGTTTTCAGATTTAGATGTTCGTGTCGAATTGCTTTGTGCTTCTTTGAAACCCGCACAAAAAAAAGCGATATTACAAGGGCTCAGCGATCATTCCATAGATTTGATCGTCGGGACGCATGCCCTTTTTCAAGAGGATGTCACATTTTGTGATCTGGGAATGGTCGTTGCGGATGAACAGCATCGCTTCGGTGTGCAGCAGCGGCGACAGCTGTTGGAAAAGGGAGAAAAAGTTGATTTTCTGTTGATGAGCGCAACGCCGATTCCACGTACATTGGCACAATCGCTGTTTGGGGACATGGATGTGTCGATCATCGATCAGCTGCCAAAGGGGCGTGCATCGATCCAGACGCGTTTCATCCAATCCTCCAGCATGGGTGCAATCTTAGAAGAAGTGCTCACACATGTGGATGAAGGAGATCAGTGTTACGTAGTCTGTCCGGCAATTGAGAAAAATGAGGAGATGCCGATGCGCAACGTGTTAGATATCTATCACGGCATGAATCAGCTGTTGGGTAATCGCTATCGCATCGCTTTACTGCATGGGCGTATGAATGCCCAGCAAAAACAAGAGGTGATGGAGCGATTCATTGCCGGGGAGTATCAGTTTTTAGTTTCTACTACAGTGATCGAAGTGGGCATTGATGTGAAAAATGCCAACGTCATGGTCATCTATGACGCACATCGCTTCGGTCTCTCTACGATCCATCAGCTGCGAGGCAGAGTAGGGCGCGGAACGCGTAAAGGGTATTGTTATCTATTGAGTGATACACAGGATCCGCAAGCGAAAGAGCGGTTGCAGATGATGGAAGAACTACAGGATGGTTTTCAGATCTCCCGCTATGATCTGCAGCTGCGCGGTCCAGGAGATCTGTTGGGTACTCGACAGAGCGGAATCCCCGCTTTCGTATTGGCCAATGTGATCAATGATGGCAAGATGTTTGAAGCAGCACGTCAAGATGGCGCCTATGTTTTGGATCATCTGCAACAAAAAGCGTATTGTCACTTGCAGCCATATCTTGTAGAGGCATTGAAAAAGGCTGCTTACTTTGATTAGCTTTGTGCTATAATAATGCTTAACAAGTGAGAGGGTGGATCCTATGAATTTTAATATCAACAAGAAAAAGATTCGCGATAAGAGTTTCTTCTTCGTTTGGATGGCTTGTTTGATCTTATCCCTTTTTTTCATCGGTTATTTCTTTTTCTTACGAACGAATGAGGTCGATGTCACAAAGCATATCGTATTGCGATACGCTGGTGAAAATGGTAGTGCGACCTTGCGTGTGAGTTGTGAAGAGATCAGCGTGAATCAGCGTTTACAAGATTTTTATGACTCATTGCGCTTTACGGTCACTCCTAATGAGAATCTGTCCAATGGCGATCAAGTGACGATCAGCGTCGAATATGACCATGAACTAGCGCAGCAATATCATTTGGAACCGATCAATCTCGTCTGTACCAAAACGGTTGAAGGTTTGCCGGATCGCTATGCAAGTGCACAGGAGATCCCGCAGACATTATTGGATACGCTGGATCAACATGCGGACAACTATTTGAATAAGCATCTAAATGCGATTTTAGATAATGATTTTACCGATTTCTATCAAGCGCAGGACGTGACGTTAGATTCTTCAAAGATCGTTTATGAAGCGTTCATGAAATCAAAAACGATGGAAAACAGCGATCGTTTGATCGTCGTGTATCAGTTAGATGCACATGGCATGGTCAATCGCAGTGACAACGAAGAAAATCTGAAGGAATTGTCCAGTACGATCTACTATATGGTCGTGTTCCCTTCGATCAACGATTCAGGTGAGATAGCGGAGGCAAATGCTTACGGTGAAAAACTGTTGATCGCTTTGGAGGATAGCGAAGATGCATCCATCGATAAGCTTGAACAATATCTGTTGAATAAAGGTAAAAACAGCTATATGATCGAACAGGTCAATGTGGAACAATCCACTGATCAATAACAATAAAAAAGAATGGGCATGGAACCATTCTTTTTTTCGAACATTTTTATGCTGTATAGGTCAACAACTGCTGTAAGGCGTTGAGATCTTGTTGTGGGGAATCATGGAATTCCAATGTCAGCGCATCCGATGCATCATAACGCGGAATGAGATGTACATGAAAATGCAGGACGCTTTGTCCGGCTACTTTATTCACGTTGCTGAGGATATTCATTCCGTTACATTTTGTCTGTTTCATGATGTGATTGCCTAGAATCTGTGCAACCTGCATCAAGTGGGCCAGCGTAGCCGGATCACAGCTTAAAAAGTTATCATAATGTTTTTTTGGCACAACGAGCGTATGTCCTTTTGTCACTTGCGCCAGGTCGAGAAACGCGACGACCTGTTCGTCTTCATAAATTTTGGAAGAAGGGATCTTGCCTTCTACGATATCACAAAATACACACATAGCGTATACCTCCTGTCATTGGCTATTGTAACAGAAATAAAGGTGAAAAAAAAGCGCAGAACTGCGCTTTTCAATCAAGATTCACTGCTTGCTTCCGCGATATCCGGACGTTGTACTAGATATTGTGGATAACTGGTTTTCATCGAATTGAAGATGTCCGCATCATAGACGGTGAAGTTGTGTTTCTTCAGATAATAGACCATCGCATCCGTGGTGATGGATTCATTGCTGGATAAAGTGTCAATGATATCATCTTTGATCGTTTCATAGTCGTTGCTGACAAAATAAGCGATATAGTAGTAACCTGTCGTTGAATCGACGATCACTTCATTGATCAGCGTGTTCTCTTCTTCTTGTGAAGAGAGTTTGTTTAATACGACGCTGGCAAGATTTGAACCGCTATAATAGAGTTCTTCACTGCCGTCATAAGTAGTCGTATCACCGTATTCTTTTGTCACTTCTTTAAAGTCAGCGCCATCTTTCAGCTCATCTAATGCCTGACTGGCTTTATCTTGATCGCTCGTCTGGAAGATACGTGCTTTCACTGGTGTATAGTCTTCTAAGAATTCTTCATTGTTCTCATCAAAATATTTTTTATTCAGTTCAATTTGTTCATAGGTAGGAAGCAACACTTTTTCAATGTATTCCTCTTTGTCGGTATAACCTAGACGCTGTAGATATTCTTCCATCGTCATATCATAGTATTCTTCCGCTTGCTTGGCGTTGCTCTTGTACTCTTCCTCTGCTTTTTCCTTCATTTCATCGCTGACTTCAATTTCCTGATCGTAGATCATGGCGCGAATCATCGTCAAGGTGTATTCTGTGCCGCTATCCACTTTCATCTGTGGGTATAGATCGCCATCTGTGATCGTCACATCGCCAATTGTCGCTACGACTTCACTTCCATGAGAGATATCGGCATAGGCGTTTCCACAGCCGCTCAGGGTGAGAGCAGCACCCATCAAGCAAATCAATTTTGTCTTTTTCATGTGTACGCCTCCTTTATTCGTCTAAGCCGGCATAGATGCGCAAACGGCTTAACATCGTATCATCGCTGAAGCTGATCTCCAATTGATCAGCGGCATCAAACAGGATCTCACTGGAAAGCGTAGAATTACGTGAGATCAATGTGGAAACCAGTGAAGACCATATGTCGTTGTCTTCGCATTTCTTTAATGAGGCATTTCCAACGATATTCGCATGGATCAAGACCAATCGATCACCGCTGTCGCTGTCGATGTGGATCCATTTGCTCGTCTCGCCTTCTTTTAAAGAAACAGCTGCTTCGATCATATCCTCTGTGAACGTAGTGGAACTGCTTGTTTTATCATCGATGTATCCATAGAAACCATTTTCATCGGTTTGAGTCGATTGAGAGTATTCGTTTGCGACATCGGCGAAGGAAGTACCGTCAGCCAATGCTTGATCGATGGCTTCTTTAGTCTCCTTTTCGCTATCGCTTAATGAATCTACATCATTGACAGAGATTTCAATGAGGGAAATGACGGCCGGGTTCTTGATGCCTTTCATGCATTCGTCATAATGGTCTTTCACATAGTTGATCTGCATGACGTTTTCTTTTTGAGCCAACATGCAGAAGCGATCCAATTCATCTTCTTCCATTCCGACGCTTTTCAACAGATTTGCGATCAGTTCATCCGCATTTTGACTGGAACTGGACTGGGCTTGTGCTTCTAAGTTTTCGCGAAGCTGCTGTGCTGCTTCTTTCATCTCGTCTGTTTCTTCTGTGACCGTTTGTTCGATCACCGCATTGCGGAAACGATAATATAATTGAGAAACGGAGAAGCGGCTCATTTCGTCATATAGATCGTCGGCAGTCAAGTTTTTTTCATCGATCGAGGCGATCAGCTCTTTTCCATCGACACTTTTTCCACCTACGTAATCTTTGGTGGTATCCCATACGTAGTAGATCGAAAAACTGCACAATAAAATGGCAATCAGTACGACAAACCAGTTTTTCTTAAGTATTTCAAGCATAATTTTCATCCTTTCAATTGCTTTTTCATTATATGCGATTCCTAGTGAAAAAGCAATTTTTCAGGGGAATTCACCCAAATTTCAGAAACCGTCAGATCCAAACACTTCCATAAGACGTTTGAATTGAGGTTTTTCAGCTTTTTTGCTATGATAAGTCCGTTGATGAAAGGATGATGCACGATGAGTACATTAACGATAAACGATCTGCATGTGCAGGTAGAAGATAAAGAGATCTTAAAGGGAGTTTCCCTGACGATCCAGGAGGGAGAGACCCATGCTTTGATGGGGCCGAACGGTAATGGGAAAAGCACATTATTAGCGGCGATCATGGGAAATCCCAAGTATACGGTGACAAGTGGTACGATCTTGTTGGATGGTAAAGATGTTTTGGCGATGGAAGTGGATGAACGCAGCAAAGCGGGACTGTTTTTGGGTATGCAGTATCCTAGCGAAATCAGCGGTGTGACCAATTCTGATTTTTTGCGTACAGCGCTCAATGCACGCAGAGAACGGCCGATTCCTTTGTTTCAGTTCATCCGTCAGATGGAGGGAAGCATCTCCAAACTGCAGATGAAAGAAGATTTAGCGCATCGCTTTTTAAATGAAGGATTTTCCGGCGGTGAAAAGAAACGCAATGAGATCATCCAGATGCTGATGCTGGAGCCTAGTATAGCGATGCTGGATGAAATTGATTCGGGATTAGACGTGGATGCGTTGAAGATCGTCGCTCAATCAGTATTGGAGCTGCAAGAGAAGACAAAGATGGGATTGCTTGTTGTTTCCCATTATGCGCGTTTTTATGAGTATATGAAACCGACGCATGCTCATGTGCTCTTTGATGGGCGCATCGTTCTCAGCGCAGGACGAGAGCTGATCGAACGCATCGATCAGGAAGGATATGAATGGATCGAAGAAGACTATCATGTGAAAAGAGCAAAGCAGCCGGAAAAGAAAGTGGAATTGCTTGGCAGCTGCGGTGCACATCGTTAGGAGTGATCAGATGAAAGAGACATTTCAAGGAAATCTGGACGTTCGTCTGTGTTGGGATCATGATGCACAGCATGAGTTGACGTTTGCCGAAAACAGCAAAGGAAACGTCTTTGTTCAATTGATGGGAAACGTTCAAGAGCTTTTTGTGGAATTGATCGCGGAGGCGGGAAGTGAGATCCATGTTTGGCTGGATGTTCGCACGGAGTGCAGCTTGAAAGACGTGTTCCGCATCTGTGCGCACCGCGATGCCCAGATCCATGTGTCGATCTTAGATATCGAACCGATTGTCTGTGATCATACGATCTATGGAGAGCATCTTGGTACAGGTGCACAGATCGAAGTCCATACGGCAACTTTGGCAACGATCGATAAACGCTGGGATATGGAACTATTGCATCGTTATCCGCACACCAGCGGGATCATGGAGAACTATTGCGTCGTGGAACAGGAAGCACACTGTGAGGTAAAAGCGATCGGCAACATCAAAAAAGGTGCGCATGACAGCGTCAGTCATCAGACGACGCGCGTATTGACGATGGGCGAGAAACATGATGCGCAGGTGACGCCGATCTTATATATCGATGAAAATGCGGTAAAAGCTTCTCATGCGATGACGTTAGGACAACCGGATAGCGAGCAGCTGTACTATTTGCAGACGCGCGGTTTAAATAAAGAGATGGCATTAGGCTTGTTGTCCATCGGCTATTTTTTGCCAATCGTAGAACAGATTGCGAATAGTGAATTGCGCGAAGAAATAAAATGTAGAGTGGAAGAGAAGGTGGGATTGTATGGACGTTACGAACATTCGTAAAGATTTTCCGCTGTTATCAAAGACCATGATGGGACATCCGCTCATCTATTTTGACAACGGGGCGACGACGTTAAAACCAAATTGCGTGATCGAAGCCGTTTGCGACTATTATACGAAACTGGGAGCCAATGCGCATCGCGGCGATTATGAGCTGAGTGCAAAGGTCGATGATGCTTTTGAAGCGGCAAGAGAACGTGTAGCGGCTTTTTTACACGCTCCCAGCAGCAAACAGATCGTTTTTACTTCCGGTACCAGCGCTGCTTTGAATCAGGTGGCAGATGGTTATGCGAAACACATCTTGCAAAAAGGTGATGTCATCCTGAGCACGATGGCGGAACATGCATCTAGCATTTTGCCGTTTTTGCGTGCAGCGCAAGCAAAGGAAGCAACTGTGGAGTATGTCCCTTTGGATGAACAGGGACGTGTTCGCATCGACAACGTAAGGAAAGCATTGCATGAACGTGTCAAGATGATCGTTTTGGCGCACGTGAGCAACGTGTTGGGACAGATCGCACCAATCGAAGAAATCTGTCAGCTGGCGCATCAAAGAGGGATCATCGTCGTCGTGGATGGTGCACAGTCAACGCCGCATCTGCCGATCGACGTACAGCGCATGGATTGCGATTTCTTTGCTTTCAGCGCACATAAGCTGTGTGGCCCTACTGGCGTGGGTGTTTTATATGGCAAGATGGAACTTCTTCAGCAATGCGTTCCGCTCTATCTGGGCGGAGGCAGCAACGCTCGTTTTGATGCGTGCGGCAATCTGCAGCTCAAAGAAGTACCGTTTCGCTTTGAAAGCGGTACGCCACCGATCGAAGGCGTGCTCGGGATGCGTGCGGCGATCGATTATCTCGATCACATCGGTATGGAAACGATTCATGCGCATGAATTAGAACTGCGTCGCTATATCGTTGAAAAGATGAAAAAAATGGAACATGTCATTCTCTATAATGAAAGTGCGCAGAGCGGGATCATCACATTTAACGTGAAAAATATCTTTGCACAGGATGCTGCCAGCTATTTCAATGCAAATGGGATCGCTTTGCGCAGCGGACAGCACTGTGCAAAATTGCTGATCGATTTTTTAAAAACGGGCGCTACGCTACGGGCGAGCCTGTATCTATACAATACGAAAGAAGAAGCAGATCGATTCTTAGAAGTGTTACAAAGCTGCACGATGGAGAACTGCTTAGATATCTTTTTCTAGAGGAGGGATACAATGTCGGACTTTTTGAACGATCCGATGGTCTTGCGACAGATCATCATGGATCACTATGAATATCCACGCAATCATGAGCTCAGCAAGGAGGAAGGCTATGTGCAAAAGCACATGGCCTCCGAATCCTGCATCGATGATATTTACGTGCAGACCAAGATTGAAGAAGGAAAAGTGAAAGACGTGCGTTTTGATGGGGTTGCCTGTACGATCTCCACGGCGAGCACTTCGATCATGAGCGAACTCATTTTGGGAAAGAGCGTTGAAGAAGCAAAAGAAATCATCCAGAATTATTATGCGATGATCGATCAGCGAGAATATGATCCGGATCTATTGCAGGAAGCCATAGCGTTTGCCAATGTTGGCAAACAAGCAAATCGCATCAAGTGTGCGACGATCGGCTGGAAGGCAATGGAAGAACTATTGGAAGAAAGCGAAGGAAATGCCCATGAAAAATGAGCAGTTGCATTTAGAAGATAACTATGCGTATGGCTTTCACGATGAAGATGTCAGCGTATACAAGACAGAAAAAGGAATCAGCAGAGAGGTCGTAGAGACCATATCAGCGATCAAAAAAGAACCGCAATGGATGCGGGAACTGCGTTTACAGGCGTATGAATCGTTTATCAGTCAAAAAAATCCGGCATGGGGACCAGATTTGAGCGAAATCGATTTTGATGCGTATACTTATTACATAAAACCAAGTGAGAAACAAGGAAAAGATTGGGAGGAAGTGCCAGAAACGATCAAAAACACCTTTGATCGCTTAGGAATTCCGGAAGCGGAGGCAAAGTATCTGGCAGGCGTCTCAACACAATACGAGTCGGAAGTCGTGTATCACAACATGCTTGCGGAAGTACAAGAAAAAGGTGTCATCTTTTTGGATACAGATTCTGCATTGCGTCAGTATCCCGATCTGGTCAAACAGTATTTTGGAAAGCTGGTTCCTTATAGCGACAACAAATATGCCGCGCTCAACACAGCAGTTTGGAGCGGAGGTTCCTTTATTTACGTACCCAAAGGAGTGAAACTGGAAAAACCGCTGCAGTCTTATTTCCGCATCAACAGCATGCAGATGGGACAGTTTGAACGAACGCTGATCATCGTCGATGAAGGAGCGGACGTCCATTATGTGGAAGGCTGTACGGCACCACAGTATTCCAAGGATTCGCTGCACGCGGCAATTGTGGAGATCTTTGTGCACAAGCATGCCCGCTGTCGCTACTCCACGGTACAGAACTGGTCCGACAATATCATCAACCTCGTGACAAAACGGGCAAAAGTCATGGCACATGGTTCAATGGAATGGGTAGATGGCAATATCGGTTCACGCATCAATATGAAGTATCCGGCATGTATCTTAAGCGAGGAAGGCGCTAAAGGGACGATGATCTCTATTGCGGTTGCATCGAATCATCAGATTCAGGATGCCGGTGCCAAGATGATCCATCTAGCGCCATATACAACGAGCAATATCATATCGAAATCCGTTGCCCGTAATGGTGGAGAGACCAACTTTAGAGATTGGATCTATCATTCACCGAAAGCGGATGGGGCGAAAAGTAAGATCGAATGCGATACACTGATTTTAGATGATCGTTCACGTAGTGATACGATACCAAAGAATCGATCACAAAACCAAAGCAGTCAGATCGAGCATGAAGCGACAGTATCCAATGTCAGCGAGGAACAGCTGTTCTATCTCATGTCGCGTGGCTTGAGCAGACAACAAGCAACGGAGATGATCGTTATGGGATTCTTGGAACCTTTTACCAGAGAGCTGCCGATGGAATACGCGGTGGAACTCAATCAGCTGCTCAAACTGGATATGAGTGATTCCATTGGATAACGCAGCACGACGAAAACAAGCTTTACAGGCACGAAGAGCATTGAGCGAAGAGCAGCGCTGGCGCTTCAGCAAACAAATCTGTGATCTTGTCTATCCATTCATAAAAGATGCCCAACGTATAGCTCTCTATATGGCTAACGAAGATGAAGTCGATCTATCCTTTCTCTTCTATCCTCTATTGAGAGAAAAAGAGCTATACATTCCTGTTTGTAAAGAACGGGGAGAGATGGATATGTGTCGTTTTACGAAAGACAGCGTGTTTCAAGCAAATAAATATGGAATCTTGGAACCGCAGCAGCAACAAATCATCGATCCTATGGATCTGGATGTGATTCTTGTGCCTTTGGTTGCTTTCGATGAGAAAGGAAATCGGTTGGGACATGGGATGGGATATTACGATCGCTATCTCAAAAAAACAGATGCGCATACGATCGCGGTTGCCTTTGCCTGTCAAAGATCCCAAGATCTGATCGATGATCAGCCACAGGATGTGGCAATGGAACGAATCGTCACGGAAGAGCGTATCTACGTTTTTGACCATACGTAAATCGATCATCTTTCTATTTGTATCAAATCACGGGGATTCTTCGTACGAAGGATCTCCTTTTGTTTGTGATTGCTCACATGCGTATAGATTTGAGTCGTAGAGATCGAACTATGTCCCAAAATATGTTGGATATAACGAATATCTACTTCTTCTTCTAACAATAAAGAAGCGAAGGTATGACGAAACATATGTGGTGTCATATATGATTTTTTTGGATTTTGTTCGCAATACTGATGGATGAGCATACGGACGGATTGATCAGAAAGTGGTTTTGCGAAACGATTTAAAAATAGATTTGTGTCCAGAGAAGAATACAAATGTTCCATTTGGTAGTAAGCTAAGATTGCTTTTTGCGTGCTTTCGCTGCCGATGGATAAGATGCGCTCTTTTCTTCCTTTTCCATAAACCCTTAATGTGAAATCTCTAAGGTCAAGATCTTTTAGCCGAATGTGACAGAGTTCAGAGATGCGAAGACCAGTGGAAAATAAGAGCTCAAAGATCGCAATATTACGCGTAGTATATTTTTTTTGATAAGGTGTTTTTGCAATCGATCTCTGCTCATAAAGGTAATGGAAAAACTGCTGGATCTGCGCTAAAGGAATCGTACGAGGGAGTAGCTGAGGCTTACGAAAAGTAATGCGTATCTTATGCAACGGATTTTCTTTTAAAAAGTCATAAAAGACAAGATATTGGAAAAAAGCATTCAGACTGGCGAGCTTTCGTTGAACACTACGTGGACTATAAAGTTGGTGAAGGGTTGCTACATAGTCTTCCAACAGCTTTTTACACAGAGTGTTCTGCGCCATAAAATGATAAAATTGCCGTAAATCACATTCATAAGCTTTGATCGTTTTCCAATCTAAACGATTGCGTTCACGGCACTCTTTTAAATACATCATCAACATTTCTTCAGTTATCATAAAATCCCTCCTTCATGTCGGTGTAGTTTCTTTGTAACATAGAAAAACAAAATAGCAAGTGAAAAGAAATTCTGCTTGAAAAAATAATGGAGTGATTGGCCGATGCAACTGTTAAATTTTTCTGATTCATATTTGTTGAAGTATTGAAGGTTCTATGGTATCATTCACTACGTTTTAAGAGCAGAGGTGATCAGATTGAAACAAATGATTCGATTGACTTGCGCATTTCTCTGTGTTGGTCTATTGATGGGAAATACGTTTGTCAATGCGGCAGATGGGCAAACAGAAATGAATATGACAGAGAGTAGTGCTTATGGAGAAGCTGCAGAAAGCATGGATGATGTAGATATCGTAACAGAAGAAGAATATGTGCCAATCGATCCAGAAGTATCAAAGCTGATGGAAAACGTCGCTATGGGTTCTTCTTTAGAAGATACACCGATGTTGATGGCGAGTTCTCCTTACTGGAAAGAGGAAAATGGTGTGAAATCTTTCTATGATGGAGAAGGTAACCTAGTATATAGTAAAGGTTCAAAGAAAGTGATCGATGTTTCGGAACACAATGGAAAGATCAATTGGCAGAAAGTAAAAGATGCAGGGATCGATGGAGCCATCATCCGTTTGGGATGGGGATATCTAGGAGAAGATGAGTATTTTGAATACAATATCTCCGAATGTAATCGTTTAGGAATTCCGTATGGATTATATCTTTACAGTTATGCGTATGATAAAAACTTTGCATATGCCGAAGCGGAAGGAACAGCAGAAATGTTAAAAGGTGTTGATTTGAACCTATCCTATCCGTTTTATTATGATATTGAAAACTTTAAGCCTTGGAATGATAATGGGGTCACAAGAAAACCGCCGACAACCGTCAAGGAGTATGAAAGCATCATTGCGACTTACATCAAGACCTTGTCACAGTTGGACAGCCGTTTAAACGGTAAGATTCATGTGTATAGCTATCGCAGTTATCTCAACAAAGAGTTAGATAGTCCCAACGTGATCCTTCCTTATGTTTCTTGGGCGGCAGAATATGGCCCAACCCTTCAATTTACCAATCAATATTATAAAGGTGCCCAGGGATGGCAGTATACTTCTAGCGGTAGTGTGGCTGGTATCAGCGGGAATGTTGATATGAACTGCTTTTCAGATCAATTTTATAACAATGCGCTTTCTGAGACGCTTCCAAGCAGTATTCTAGATAAGTTGACTGCGCAAAAATTGACATTTAAAGACGGCTATGTCAGCGGCTTTGCTTTGGGAAGCGATATCAGTACATTATCTGCAGCCTTATCTAGCGTAGGCACCGTCACATGTATGAACGCTAGTGAAAATATCATTAAAAGCGGCAAAGTGGCAACCGGACAGACCATCAGTGTGACGATACAGGAAACAAAGACATTCGATACGCAAGCAGATGCAGAAGCCATGGATGTGGAACAACTGGCTGAAGAAACGACGACGAAGACATATACGATGCAGATTATGATCCGAGGCGACTTAAATGGTGACGGAAGCATTGGTGCGACCGATTTGTATAAGTTAAAAATGCATATTATAAATAAACAGAAGTTAAACGGAGTATATTTAGAAGCTGCGAAATTAGCAAATAATTCTGCAGGTGCAACATCTTTGTTGAAAATAAAAAATGATATTATCGGTAAAGAAAAAATTACACAATGAAGGAGATAACAAATGAAAAGAATGAAATATGCGATCCTATCTTTTTTGTTAGCATTGGCAGTATTTGTGCCGATCCATATCCATGCGAACGCTACGATTAGTATGCCGGGTAGTGCATATGTAGGAGATACCATCACTGTTCGTATATCAGTTCCTAGCAATTCAAAGTCATGGGCGTATTCTGTTAGCGGTGCAGTTAGTGCTGAACCAATGGGATTTGAAGGCGATTCTACAACAAATACCTATACTTTTAAAGCCTCTAAAGAAGGAACATATACTGTAAATGTTTATGGGCAATATTCGGATGGAACAAATGATTATCAAATCAATACGAGCGCATCTGTGAAAGTAGTAAAAAAAGCATCAAGTAATTCACAGTCCAACAGCAATTCTTCCAATAGTTCCTCTTCTAGCAGTTCATCATCTGGTTCTTCATCGTCTTCCTCTTCTTCCAAACCGACGACGACCACTCCAGCGCAAGAACCAGAGGATGATCCACGTTCTAAAAATTACAATTTGAGTTCGTTGAGTGTGGATCAAGGAACGTTGAGTCCAAAATTTGATGCAGATGTAACTTCATACAAAGTAAGTTTGCCAAAAGATGTGAAAGAAATTACTGTATCGGCAAAGGCAGAAGATTCGAAAGCAAGTGTCTCTGGTACTGGAAAGAAAGAACTGAAGGCTGGGGATAATAAGATTGAAGTAACTTGCACTTCCGAATATGGGACGAAACAAGTTTATACGATCAATGTTTATGTTGATGAAGAACCGCTAGTTTATTTCGATTACAATGATTCTAGTTTGGGTGTTGTACGAAATACGCAGGATGTAGAAGTTCCTGATGGTTTTAAGGAAAGCAAAGTAAAAGTGGATGATCAAGAAATCATCGCATGGACAAATGAAAAACTGAATAGGACGATTGTTTATTTGATTGATGAAGAAGATAATAAAGGCTTTTATCTCTATGAAGATGGGGAAGTTATCTCTTCATTCAAAGAAATTGAAATTGCAGGACGTACAATGTATCAAGTCGATATCCCAAAAGATAAGCAGACAATCACGAATATGACATTTGGCACTGTGACAATTAAAGATCTTGAATTACAAGGTTGGAGCTTCAATAATGAAAAACTCAATCATTTTGTCGTTGTATATGTGATGAATGAAAAAGGAGAAATACAATACTATCAATATGACAGCACGGAAGAAACGCTTCAATTATTTAATGGATTGAGCGTTGATAATCAAGACTTGGAACAAGCAAAGACATTACAATATGTAGGTTTTGGAGTTGGGGCAGCAGCAGTGATTGCACTCATCTCATTAGGAGCATGGGTAATCGTAAAACAAAAGAAACAATAAATAAGAAAGAAAGGATACTGAAGCTAACAGTATCCTTTTTAATAATAAATTCCCAGAGAGGAATAATAGGAAAAATAAGAAAAAGCTTGCAAAAAGAGAAATAGTTTGCTATTATATACGAGCACTGATGATGAGGTGCGAAGATGCGCCCATAGCTCAACTGGATAGAGCGTTTGACTACGGATCAAAAGGTTGTGGGTTCGATTCCTGCTGGGCGCGCCATTTTTTTGTAAAGAATCGGGACGTAGCACAGCTTGGTAGTGCACTTGATTTGGGATCAAGGGGTCGCAGGTTCAAATCCTGTCGTCCCGACCAGAAAAGAAATGGCTGGATAGCTTAGTTGGCTAGAGCATCCGGTTCATACCCGGAAGGTCGTGAGTTCGAGTCTCACTCCAGCCACCAAATGAGATAAGGACCCTTAGCTCAGTTGGTCAGAGCATCCGGCTCATAACCGGTGGGTCGTAGGTTCGAGTCCTACAGGGTCCACCAGAAAAAAAGATGGAGGAATACCCAAGTGGTTGAAGGGTCCGGTCTTGAAAACCGGTAGGTCGTGAGAGCGGCGCCTGGGTTCGAATCCCAGTTCCTCCGCCAGAAAGAAAGACATCGCGGGATGGAGCAGTCTGGTAGCTCGTCGGGCTCATAACCCGAAGGTCGTTGGTTCAAATCCTTCTCCCGCAACCAAGATGGTCTCGTAGCTCAGTCGGTAGAGCAAAGGACTGAAAATCCTTGTGTCGTTGGTTCGATTCCGACCGAGACCACCATTTAAAAGTAACCTGCAATTATCTGCAGGTTTTTCTTTTTTGTTGATACATCTAAAATATCTGTTGAGATAAAACTATTTAAGTGTGAGTATGATATATTTATTACAAATGTAAATATAGATCAGTGGAGGGTACTTATGAGTGTACTATTAAAATTGAGAGAATATCGAACCTTACCAAATTCAGAGAATGAAATTCGAAAGTATATTTTAAAAAACAGTAAAAAGGTTATTACTATGTCTGTTCAAGAATTGGCAAAAAAAAGCTATACGTCTCCAGCAACGGTCATCCGGCTTTGTAAACGACTCGACTTAAAAGGATATGGGCAATTTAAAATTGAGTTAGCGAGCGAATTGAAAGCATTCGAAAATATGAATTTAAATCTGATTGATCATACAACCTTTAAGAAAAATGATTCAATGTCCGACATTGTAAACAAAATTACAGATATGAGCATCAAGTCAATAGAGGAAACAAATTTGCTTCTTGATCCAGACGTTTTGTTGGCAGTGGCAAAAGAAATCATGAAAGCAGATATTATAGATTTATATGGAGCAGGTGCTAGTAATAATGTGGCTTTTGATGCTGGATATAAATTTATGAGAATTGGGAAGAATGTTGCCTGTTTGCATCTCATTGATCGCCAACGTATACAGGCCATTAATTCAGATCCAAATCATTTTGCAATTATTATCTCTTATTCTGGAGAAACGCCAGAAATCATAGAAATAGCCAATATCTTATCTAAGAATAATGTACCTTCTGTATCGATTACAAGCAGTATTCAAAATCAATTGATGAATATTGTGGATTATAACTTATTTGTCAGTTCTAGAGAAAGTACGTTTCGCAATGGTGCGATTATTTCTAGAACCTCTACCTTATATATGTTGGATCTAATCTATGTTACATGTATTTCATTGAATTATGATGTTTCACTAAAAGCATTAGAGAAGACATTAACTATTCAAAATATGAAATAAAGTTTCATATAACTGCCAAATGATTGAAATAAATATTTGTTGTTTTATTATAACAGTAAGGAGGCGAAACAATGATTACATTAGCTAGAGTGGATGAAAGGCTCATACATGGTCAAGTGGCATATGCGTGGACAAAAGCATATCCTAGTGACGCTATTATTGTTGTGGATGAAGAAGCTGCAAAAGATCAATTGCAGCGATCACTATTGGAAATGGCTTGTCCAAGAAATATGAAATGTTTCATTGCGGATGTTACAAAGAGTGTCGAATTATTAAGAAAATATGCAAATAAGAGGTTATTTTTAGTAACAAAACATCCAAAATCATATTTTGAGATCATGTGTCAGGGGATTGAGTTGAAAGCGATTAATGTTGGAGGCATCTATTTTAAAGAAGGAAGAGAGCAAATTACAAACACTGTTTTTGTAGATCAAGAAACTCGATCGATCCTGAAAGAATTACATGGACGAGGCGTTTATCTAGATGGCAGGACAACACCATCTGATGCAGAATTAGATTTATTTACAAGATTATAATAAACAACAAATAAGGAGGTTATATGAATTTAGTTTCAGCTTTGTTGCTAAGTACATTTATTGCATTACTAATTACAGAAAATTATGGATATGGATATTGGATGATTTCACGTCCGATTTTTGCTGGACCGTTGGTTGGACTCATATTAGGGGATGTTGAAACCGAGAATGTAGAAAAAGATGTGTAAATAGTTGAAAACAGGTAAGAATGAAGATGCA
>CBCTZR010000033.1:0-22881 GCA_965151435.1 uncultured Merdibacter sp.
ACTTTAAACAAGCCTTTAAATGAATGTCATATTTTTTTTAGGTGTCAAACTCCCGGATCTTTTATCATTGTAAGAAGTCAAAAAGAGTTGAGGTTTTAATTTGCTCAAAGTATAATAAAAATAACTTATAGATTGAATTAGGAGGAAATCATATGAAAAAAGGGATAGTTAGTTGTGGTATCTTGGCAATTGCATTGTTGCTAGGGGGATGTTCATCTGAGCCAGTGACGAAAACATGTTCGTCAGATGCAGATGGCGTATATGATGAAATGACCATCACATCCGTCGACGGAAAAGTTACAAAAATGGAAGAACGGCTGGAAGTGGATTTTTCTGACTATGGTGCAACAGAAGAAGATATGAACGATTTAACCGATGACGATTTGAAAGATCTGTTCGAATCGACGATGCCGGAATTGGCACAGGAACTGGATGGAATAACTATTGATTATCAACTAGATGGAACGAAGGGAATTATTTTGGTGACTTTTGATTTCGAAAAAGCAGATCCAGCTGTACTCGCTGATTTAGGCGTGATTGACACAGAAACTTCAAATATCAGTTTGGATCTATCCATCGAAGAACTTGAACAGCAAGGTTACACATGTAAATGATCATAGATGATCAAACGAGATGGCGATAGCCATCTTTTTTTTAGATATAAAAAAGGATACTAAATCGAGAAAACCCACATAAATACAGTGTCTATCAGCAAAATAACTAAAGAAAAATAAGGAAAATTACAACGAAATTACAACAAATGAAAGAGCCTTGTGTAACGACTTATAAAGAGAAATACAGAGCTATGGAAGAACGACGCTTGAAACAGAGCGTCTTTTTCTATGTCGTGAAACAGCAGACTATCTCATTTCCGCTTGTTCATTATCAACGTCTTAGCTCATAGCTTGTCAAGAGCCTGTTGCAACGCAATGCGCCAGCACTCTTTACAAGCTGTGGGATAAGGCGTAGCTTCCCAAAGGCCGAAATGGAATGATGATAACAAGTGAATATATTTTAAGCGAAGCATTTTACATTATAGTAAGGTGCTTTTTTTGTTTATGATACTTTTCTATATCCATGACAAAGGAGGATTGATAATAAATGGCAGAAATTTATGGATATGTACGAGTTTCCAGCATAGACCAGAACGAAGAACGACAGATTGTCGAACTATCAAAAAGGAATGTGATTTCTAAGAATATCTACATAGACAAGCAGTCGGGAAAAAGTTTTGAACGTCCGCAATACAAAAAGCTCGTGAGAAAGCTAAAACAGGGTGATTTACTCTATATTTTAAGTATTGACCGCTTAGGCAGAAACTATCTTGAAATACAGGAACAATGGCGAATACTGACAAAAGAAAAAGGAATTGATATATGCGTTATAGATATGCCCTTACTAGATACCAGAAACGGTAAAGATTTAATGGGGACGTTCATTGCCGACCTCGTATTACAGATACTTTCGTTTGTAGCGCAAAATGAGCGTGAGAACATCAGAAAAAGACAGGCACAAGGAATAGCGGTGGCAAAAGCGAAAGGCGTAAAATTTGGCAGACCAGAAATCACGCTTCCGGAAAACTTTGGGGAACTTGTTCATGAATGGGAAAAGAAAAGACTTCCTCTGTCAGAAGTCTTAGATGTATGCAAAATGAGCGAAGCTACATTCTATCGAAAATTAAGGGAATATCGCCTATAACAGAAAAGGTAATTTGCTCTAAACTATCAAAAAGTACACCTTTTAATAGTCCACTATATCAATTTTATTATGGCTGAAAATGCCTATTTTTTCAATGATTTTATCGTTTTTAACAATCTTGAAGATGTTATTTTTTACCATAATTGCTAGATTGTGCTTTTTGCAAAAGGTGTACCTTTTGAGAATAGTCAAGAAAGGAGCAGAGGAAAATGAAACAAAGAAGCTTTAAAAAAGCTTGTTCATTTCTACTGGCAGGAGCTATGATATTGAGCGTCTTTCCTTATAGTGGTAATTTAGTTTATGCACAGAAAGAAAGTGAAATCACACAACCAGTTGAAAATGCAGAAATGAAAGAACCAACTGAAATTGAAGAAACAAGCACACCAGAAGAAATGAATGATAATTCTGAAATGAATGTGCCAACAGAGGAAATCGAACAACAAGAAACCGAAAAAGCATTAACACAGAGTTTATCAGATAATAATAATCAAGAAGTTTCTAATTCTATCCTTGATACAGATGGAATTATAGAAGTCCCAACAGAGGGAATGGTTATTACAAATGGTGTATACTATGGGATTTCTAAAGATTGGTATACAACGAACAATCCAGATGGAAAGGTTTTAAGTCTGGTTTTAACTATCCCAGACAATGTAACCACAATTTATAATGATGGCTTTAGGGATAGCTGGTCATCTCAAAAACAAAGTCAAAAGTGTATCACTAACTATAATTATGATGGTGATAGGACATATACGGATAAATACACTGTTGTGGATATTGACTTTTCAAATGCTAACAGTCTTACGGCGATAAATAATCAAGCGGCTATGGGGTGTTCTTTAACAGGTGTACTGGATTTATCTAATACTAAAATCAAAACATTAGGAAAAAGTGCTTTTAGTGGCTGTACGGGACTAACAGGAGTTATTCTTCCGCAAACTTTGAAGAATATGGGAGATAAAAGCGGTGGAAGTGTATTTAATGGCTGTACGGGCTTGCAATTTGTTCGTACCGTTGGCGGAAACCCAAATGCGATATTTGAATTGCCGAAAAATTTAGAGGCTATTGGGAAGCATAGTTTTAAAGGGTGTACAGGTTTTCCTGTCAATACAACGGTATCTATTCCAGCTTCGGTAACATTTGTAGGTAGCGAAGCATTTTATAATTCTCCTAATATCACGACGATATTTGTTCAAACAGATAATGCGAATACATATGATGGCGGAGCATTTAAAGGCAATGATTATGGACTAGGGAAACGATTAACAATTTTTAACAATTCTTCTGCAAAAAAATTTTTTAAACCTAGCGGAAGTAACGCTTATTCAAATTCATTAACTTATGAATTTACACTTCATTATGATACAGTAAAGACAGAAAAGAAACTTTGGGGGCAGGCAGTCAATGTTTGCAAGGGACAAGACAACAACTGGTATACCGACGAAAATTATATAATTCCAGAAACACCTGAAAATGCTCCTGTTGGATATACAGGTGGCTGGATATATAATGATGCGGTTTTAACAAATAAAACAATCTTGAAACCGTCAGCAGATGAATTAACACTTTCCGTTTCTTATGCTTTACAAGAACCTGCGGTTCATTTCATAGTAGATGGACAAGAGATTGAAACAGAAGATACTTACCCAAAGTTAAATTTGTCAAACAATAAAGAACATACGATAGGAGTAAATGTTTCACACCCGATACAGACGGCAGATAATGCTGATGTCAAGGTCAAATTTGAATATCAATGGACTGATGTGTGGAAAGGTGGCAGTCAAGGTCCTCGTATGAAAGAAGATGGCTTTGGGCGATATAACCTATGGGATAATCCAGACGTTACAAATACAATTACTATCAACGGAAGCGAACATGAGCGTACAATTACAGGAAATTACTCAAAAGAAGATTATGGTGATGGGTATTATCTTTTAGAGATTTATGGATATAGCTGTCCAAAATCCGGTGGACAATGGAAATTGTTTTATAAGTCAAAGAGTACGGTTATTCCTAATGACCCTGAGCGTACAACAAATACAGCTTATTTATTTGATGTTGTTACTTCTGCTCCCGCCCAAACGCCAGTTGTGACATTCACAGGAAACGCCGTTGATTACGGATATGATAAAGCTGAAATCATTGCTTCTGTTAATGAGATAGATGGACAGACAAACACATATCAATGGTATAAAGCCAACAAAGAAAATCCATCTTCAAAGGGAGAAAAGATTGATGGAGCAACTTCAACATCATTACAAATAGAAAAAGGGAAAGACGCTGGAGAATATTATTATTATCTCGAAGTAACTTCAAAGAAAGAGCTAAACGGAGATGTTATCAGGACAAATTTCCCTGTAACTTTTACAGTTAATAAAATACAAAGCAGTATTCAAATCATAACAGAAAATATGGATAAAACATACGATGGAAAAGCAGTATCCGAACCAACAGTTGAAAAGACAGGAAGTGACAATGCTGTTGTATTCACATGGTATCAGAAACAGGCTGATGATAGCTGGAAACAGCTTGACACAACTCCAACTAATGCAGGAAGCTATAAAGTGGTAGCCAGCGTTGCAGAAGATACCAACTATAACGGTGCAGAAGCAGAAAAGACCTTTGAAATTACAAAAGCTGTGCCAAAGATACCTGTATTAAAAACTTTCGTTATTAAGCAAGGAGAAGCATTATCTTCTATCGAACTTCCAGCAGGCTTTACATGGACTGATGATACACAAAAAGCTGATACATTAGGAAAGCAGACATTCAGGGCTATCTATACGCCAGAAGATACAACAAACTATCAGAGTGTAGAGGTAGAAATCGCTGTGAATGTCGTTCCAGCACTCACACCAGTCAATCAGATACCGACGATAACAGCAGAGGATAAGACGCTTACTGTCGGGGACAACTTTGATGTTATGGCAGGTGTAACGGCTTCGGATAAAGAGGACGGAGATATTACAAAAGATATTGAAGTTATTCAGAATGAAGTTGAGACTGATACAGCAGGTGTATATGAAGTAACCTACAAGGTAATGGATAAAGACGGAGCTTCTGCGACAAAGACAATCTATGTAACGGTCAATCCAAAGATGGAAAGTCTGAATGAAGTACCTACCATCAATGCAGAGGATAAAACATTGACTGTCGGGGACAGCTTCGACGTTAAGAAAGGCGTAACATCCAGCGACAAAGAAGATGGCGACCTTACAGCTAAGATTGAGGTTATCAACAATACGGTAGATACCTCAAAAGCTGGTACTTATACAGTTACCTACAAAGTAACGGATAAAGATGGAGCTTCTGTAACTAAGACCATTACTGTTACGGTCAAGGACAAAGAAGCACAGCCGACCACTCCGACAAAGCCAAATACAGCCGTCAAGACAGGCGACAGCACGAATGTCTTAGTGTGGAGCATGGTGGCGGTCATTTCCCTTGCAGGAGTGATAACAGCATTGTTCTTCAAGCGTAGAAAAAGCAGATAAGCAGGATTAAGGACAGGGACAAAGGTTTCTGTCCTTTTCTTCTGCCCTGCTTTAGAAACGTGCTTTCAAGGACGCAAACGACAACCGACGGAGTGATCCGCCGCCACGCCAGCAAGCTGGCGAGGGGGCGGTTCACTTCGGCGGTTTGGCGAGCGTAGCGAGCCTTAGAAAGCCCCCGTTATCTAACAAGGGGGGCACAAAAAACAAGAAACAAGAGACATTACTAAGCGGAAAACGCTGTATTTACAAGGCAAAACCGCTTTTAACAGGGTGTTAACTGAAAGGCGCTCATTTAACACATAAAAATTAAATAAGACATAGGAAAGACAGTTGATTTCAAATAAGAGATTGATTGTCTTTTTCTTTTGCAGAAATGTAAGTATAGGCAATTATCAAATATGGTAGTTGCCTTTTTTGATTGGAGGAATTTTAGAATGAATGATAAAAACTTTATAGAAGAATTAAGACAAAAGTGTGAAGAATATGGAGTAACACAAAGAAAACTTGCTGTTGTCTGTGGTATCAGTCGTACATATTTTAATCAGATAGAGAATGGGACTGTTGTTCCCTCTGCTGAACTAAAACAAACGATAGAAAAACAGATTGAGCGTTTCAATCCGCAAGAACCACTATTTCTGTTGATTGATTACTTCCGTGTCCGCTTTCCTACGACAGACGCATTAAAGATTATTCGTGAAGTATTACAACTAAAAGCCGATTATATGCTTTATGAAGATTTTGGAAAATACGGATATGAAAGCAAATATGTTTTAGGCGACATCAACATCATGTGTTCCATGCAAGAGCATTTAGGTGTTTTATTAGAACTAAAAGGCAGAGGGTGTCGGCAAATGGAAAGTTATCTATTGGCACAGGAACGCTCATGGTATGACTTTATGCTGGATTGTTTAACGGCAGGTGGTAAGATGAAACGACTTGACTTGGCAATCAATGATAAAGCAGGAATATTAGATATTCCAAAGTTAAAGGAAAAATACAAGGCTGGCGAATGTATCTCCTACTTTCGTATGCAGAAAGATTACAGCGGTACGGAAAAATGTGGTAGCGATTTACCAAAGAATACAGGAGAAACCTTATATCTCGGTTCAACCAGTAGTGAGTTATATATGTGTGCCTATCAGAAAAATTACGAGCAGTATGTCAAAAATGGCATAGAAGTTGAAGATACAGAAATCAAGAACCGTTTTGAAATACGCATGAAGAATGAACGAGCCTATTATGCGGTTGTAGATTTACTGACCTATCGGGACGCTGAACGCACCGCTTTTTCTATCATCAATCATTATGTCCGCTTTGTTGATAGAGAAGATGATAAACCGAAAAGTCAATGGAAAACAAATGATGATTGGGCATGGTTTATAGGGGAAAATAGAGAGCCGATACGATTAACGACTAAACCAGAACCTTATACTTTACAAAAGGCATTACATTGGTTACAAAGACAGGTTGCACCAACCATAAAAATGGTACAAGCATTAGACAGAGAAAATCATACAACGATACTGAAAGATATGATTGAGCAGGCAGAACTTAAAGACAAGCATAAACATTTATTACAATTAGAGAAATCAACCATAGAAGAACGTATAGATACCGCTGTTCCACAAGAGAATGACGGTATTTTTTAATTTCTTTGAAAAATCTGCAACAAAACATCAACTAGCGTACAGATATGGTGTTAGAACAGGAAATCTAACTTTTTTTCAAAACTACTCATTAAATCGAGGGTTGCTGTCCCTATATAGAGTGAAAGAAGAAAATAATATTTTCTGAAAATATCGAACAAATGACCATTTAGCGGACAGTGTTATGTGAAAGAGGAAAAAATTTCTTGATTTGGTTAATAAGCAGGCTCTTGAAGTACAGTGTTGTTCTGAAAAGAAAATCAATATTTCCGCTTTATCAAGAAAAAAGAGGATACTCACAGAAAGGAAACAAGTAAGAGATTCTTTTGAATTGATCAAAGGCAATCATTGATTTACCTAAAGGCCATGTTTTCATATAGAATTTCTATATAATAAAATGTATAAGGAGGAGATTATTTTGATAGAGGAGAAAAGGTATTTTTTAAAAAGAGTTTGGATGCATTGCTTGTGGCTATGGCGACGATCAGTATTGTGGGATGTGGGGGAAATGAAAAACCACTGACGGATACGACGATACAGGAAAATGAATCTACTGATGATCTGCTTATTGGGATCACCGATCATCCGGCTTATCTACCGGAAAAAGTGATGAGTGAAGAAGAAACGGATAAACTTTCTGTCGGAACAAAAATTTTAGCTGATGATATTGAAGCTGTTCCTGATGAACTGGCTTTAGAGAAAAGAAATTTAGATATTCAATACGATTATATTACAATATATGACGGTGAAGAATATATCATGAATTCCGGGACTCCTTGGGATATGGATGCATCTGGACGTGAAGTGGTCGATGCTGGAGGAAAAGACTCTGATAACATTTTTGTTGGGATCGAAATCGTTGAAATTACGAATTTTAAGAAAAATGAAAAAACAGGCAACTGGGAGAAATATATAACCATCGATGATATGGAATATTATTCCGGTGATGTGCTTTCAAAAGAAAAAATAGCAGAACTAAATGGGAATTAAATGACACAGAAATAGCTATTGAATTATCATGTGGGTGATGTGGACAAAAGGGATAAGTTTTGTTGCTGATGCAAAACTCATCCCTTTTTTTATAGATGGATAGCCAATACTTCTCTTTGTATAAAAAAAAGTGCCAACAGATGTTGACACTTTTGAATGTGTGATGTTAAGTCTTAGCGGTTGTAGAATTCGACAACCAGCAGTTCGTTGATCTCGCTGTTTAACTCGCTGCGTTCTGGCATGCGCAGGTAAGTACCTTTTTTAGCGTCCTTGTCTACATCGACGAAAGCAACCGTATTGATGCTTGCTTCCAAAGATTCGTTGATCGCAGTCATGTTTTTGGATTTTTCCTTCACTTCGATCACTGCACCTGGTTTTACTGTGTAGCTAGGAATATCAACTTTTTTACCGTTTACCAAGATATGTCCGTGGTTAACTAACTGACGGGCAGCGCGACGCGTGCGGGCAAATCCCATGCGGTATACCAAGTTGTCCAAGCGTGATTCCAGTAAGAACAGGAAAGTTTCACCTGTGACACCTTTTGATTTAGCGGCTTTTTTGAACAGGTTTGCGAACTGGCGTTCGTTTACTCCGTACATGTAACGGATTCTCTGCTTTTCACGCAACTGTAATCCGTAGTTCGTTAATTTTACTCGTTTTGTTGGTCCGTGCTGACCTGGTGCGTACTGACGTTTTTGGAGTTCTTCGCCTGTTTCTAATACTGAGAAACCTAAACGACGAGATTTTTTCCAAACTGGTCCTTTAATTCTTGCCATAATTTCCTCCTTATTGTTTTATTGGCCATAAAACAATAACAGTACAAATCTTCATATAGGGTGTTGATGCTCACAATACCTTCGCCGCTAACAGCCGGGTTACACAGTACTCCATGTTTGTCATGTCATCAACGCGTTCTGTATGACTTTGCATGCTGCTATCTATTTTACGCCTCACTATAATAGCAAAAGAACACTTATTCTGTCAATTTATTTCGCTTTTTTCTATGAAAATTTGGAAAATATAGAATATTTTTTAGATTGAAAAAAAGTGGTAATCGAAAGAATAAAGTTTTTTATTATTAGGAAGTGTGCTAGAATATAGATAGTTATTTTGCAGTCAGGAGGAGTGGCATGGACACTTTGATCAATAAGCTATTGAATGTGCTGACACCACAGTTAGTATTATATATTCTTATAGCGTTATTTGTTATTATCATTTTAACCATTGTATTAAGAGGAATGCGTAAGCGTAATTTAAAAGGAAGCTTGGTCGATTTGGAGACCCAGTATAACGAGGTGAAAGGGATACCGTTGGCGTTTAAATTTAACAAAGCCGTTGCGCTTTCCAGAGTGAATGAAGCGATGTTAGCGCGGGTAAATGAATGCCAACCAGATTTTGATGCTGTTCAGGAAGCACTGAAAGAATGTGGAGTGTTGCTGGCAGAAGCAGATGATCTGCTCTATGTGCGTAAGAACAAGGCGGCTACTAAGAAAATGAATCAGCTGCAAAAAAATCTTGAGAGCAGTCGTAAGAAAGCGGAAGAAGTCAACAAGGCTTTGGATGAGATCTTGGAACAGGAAAGCGAACAGCGTTCACAGATCAATGTGCTGAAAGAACGTTTCCGTTCAATAAAAAAATTGTTTGCGGAAAATCGCAATGCATATCATCAAAGCGCCGAATATATCGAACAGCGCATCGACGCAATCGAAAAGAAATTCTCCTTGTTTGAAGAATGGATGTTTGCCTCAGAGTTTGATAAGGCACATCAACAGCAACAGGAAATTGCCAAAGATGTACAGACGCTCACTGATCAGCTTCACGCACTGCCAAATCTCTATGAACAAGCGCGTGGAATCTTGCCGAAGGCAATCGATGAGATCGGGTTGCGTTATGCACAGACAAAAAACAAGGGAGTTTATCTGGATCACTTGGAAGTGCAGAAAAATTTAGATATCATCTCCGACCAATTGAAAGAAAATATTGCGAAATTACGTGGTGGTATCGTTTTGGATGTAAAAGAGAATCTCAATGCTTTAGGTGAGCGACTGTTGAATTTACAGGATCTGATCGTTCGTGAAGATGATGCCTATACGGAAATTCATGAAGGAATGGAGAATTTGTTTCAAGAAATTCGACAGATCAATGAAGCTTTTGAAGGAATCGTACAATTGTATCAACGGGTAAATGAACGCTTCGGTTTTGAAGATTGGGGTTCCCGTTTGAAAAAAGCGGAAGAACAATTGGAACAGATGAATGTGTTAAAACGCAAAGTGGAAAAGGCGGCAATTGAAAATGTCCTTGCGGCTTCAACGCAGTTATTGGATTATCGTGAATTGCGCAAGGCAGCCGAGCTGTTTGGTAAAGACGTTCATAAGATGCAGGAACTGCTTTCTAATGCATGCAGTGATGAAGAACGTGCAAAGAAGCAATTGGTAAAATTACAGCTGATCTTGAATGAAGTTCGATTGAAGACGGCTTGTCATCGCTTGCCGAGCATCTCTTCGCAGTATCAATCAGATCTAGCGGAAGGAGAAAAGCTGATTCGTCGCGTAAAGACGGTTTTAGAACATTCGCCACTAGATGTACAGGAACTGAATGCAGATCTTCAGGAAGCCATTGATTTTGTGTATAAACTTTACAACAATGCTAATAAGTTGGTAGGTATTGCAATCATGGTGGAAAATGCGATCGTATTTGGTAACCGGTATCGTTCCAGTTATACGGAAATTGATTCTGAATTGACAAGGGCAGAGTTATCTTTCCAAAATGGTGAATATACAAAAGCGTTAAAGATCGCTATCCAATGTATCGAGAAAATGCATCCGGGCATTTATGAAAAGCTGATCAAGACGAATGACCCGAGCATCATGAATCAGGTGGGATAATCATGGTATATTTCGATTATGCATCAACGACTCCGATTCGCAAGGAAGTTTTAGAGGCTTATGAAAAAGTTTTAGATACATATTATGCAAATGCAGATTCCTTGCATCAGGAAGGACGAAAAGTAAATACCTTGTTAGAACAAAGCCGTGCGAATATCGCACAGCTTTTCCATGTACAGGCAGAGGAAATCTTATTTACCTCTTGTGCGAGCGAAGCAAATAATTATGCATTGAAAGGTTTTGTGTTGGCAAATCAAAATCGCGGACGTCACATTATCGTTAGCAGCGTAGAACATTCCAGCATTCTCAGCAGTGTAAAGCAATTAGAAGAAGTGTTTGGCTTTGAGGTCACCTATCTTGGATTGCATGCGGATGGTCGTGTACATGTGGAAGATGTCGAACAGGCATTACGCAAAGATACGATTTTAGTTTCGATCATGCTGGTCAACAATGAAACGGGATGTATCAACCCAATTGCCGAAATTGCCGAATATGTCCATGCACATTCTCGCGCTGTGATGCATTGCGATATGGTCCAAGCATTGGGGAAGATGGATCTTCCTCTTTCGTCAGTCGATATGGCAACCTTTTCGGCACATAAGATCTTCGGGCTGAAAGGCAGTGCGTTGTTGTATCATCGAAAGCCCATTCGTTTATTGCCGTTGATCTCGGCTGGACAACAAGAATGGGGATTACGTGGTGGAACGAGCAATGCACCTTGTGAAATTGTTCTGGCAAAGACGATTCGTTTGGCATTGCAGGAACAAAAAGCGCATGTTGAACATGTTCAGAAGTTGAATGCCTATGTGCGACAGCAACTTGCTAAAATCGCAGATATCGATATCAACTCACCAAATGATGCATTGCCGTTTATTTTAAATTTTTCATGCTTGAGCATCGGGAGTGAGATCATGCTGAATGCGTTGGATGCAAGAGGAATCTGCGTTAGTGCACAAAGCACATGCAATTCAAAAGGAAAGGCTATTTCACATGTTTTGTTGGCGATGGGAAAGGATGAACGACATGCGACGCATGCGGTTCGCTTATCGTTTTCACATTTGAATAACAAAGAAGAGATTGATTTCTTTATAAAAGCGTTAAAGGAGATTATTGAAGAATATGCAACAAACTAATTTTGTTTATGACCATATCTTGATTCGCTATGGTGAACTTTCGACCAAAGGAAAGAATCGAAAAGACTTCATCCGGCGTTTATATACAAATGTAAAACACGCGTTGATGACATTTGATGCTATTGAAATTGAAAAGACGCATGATCGCATGTATATCCATTTGAACCAAACGGATCCTTTTGCTATCAAGCCTTATTTGGAAAAGGTATTTGGTATCAGTTCGTTTTCCTTTGCGTTGCGTGTAGACAGTGAGATCGAGGCGATCAAAGCAGCTGTATTGGCATTTGCAAACACACAGGAACCGAAAACATTTAAAGTGGCTGCACGGCGAAGCTACAAACAATTTCCGATGATTTCTGATGAGATCAATCGTGCGGTCGCTACGGTCTTGTTAAAGAATACAGAATGGAAAGTCAACGTTCGTGAACCTCAGGTGAAGATCCAAATCGAAGTGCATGAACATGATACGTATATCATGAGCGATAAATATCCAGGAGCTGGCGGTTATCCGGTCGGCGTTGGTGGGAAAGCGATGGTTATGTTATCGGGGGGAATTGATTCACCGATTGCTTCCTATCTGACGATGAAACGCGGTGTGGCAATTGAATGCGTACATTATGCTTCGCCTCCTTATACTTCTGCTCAGGCTAGAGAAAAAGTGCTGGAGCTCGCTCGTTTGCTCGCCCCATATCAAGGACATATCTTAGTGCATATCGTACCGTTTACCGATCTTCAGCTGGCCATTTATGAGCACTGTGATGAAAGCTATGCCATTACGATCATGCGCCGAATGATGTATCGTATTGCGCAACGGTTGGCAGAAAAGCAAAATTGTCTGGCAATCGTCAATGGTGAAAGCATCGGTCAAGTTGCCAGTCAGACGCTAGAGAGCATGCGGACGATCAATGATGTGATTTCGCTTCCGGTCATCCGTCCGGTTGCTACGATGGATAAAGTGGAGATCATCGATCTCGCTCGAAAGATCAATACCTATGAAACCAGCATCTTGCCTTGGGAGGATTGCTGCACGATCTTCACACCAAAAAATCCTGTGACAAAACCGACGATACGCAAGGCAAGCTATCTGGAAAGCCGTTTTGATTATGAAAAATTATTAGACGAATGCATTGAAAAATGTGAAGTCGTACATGTCTATCCATCCAAAGAAACAGATGCATCTACAGAAGATCTCTTCTAGCATTTTGCTTGTGTTGATGCATAAACTATACACCTCTGCACATGCTAGGGTTGAGGTGATACGATGGATCGAAAAAAACATTACCGAAATCCCAAGATACAAGAAGAGTTGTATCAATATGAGATGGGCATTGATCTGGGTGCGGAGATCGAGATGGAAAAACGCCGCCATTTGAATGAGTATCAAAAAGAGAAAATGATTTCTGATCACAAAGGCGAGCGATCACGCGTACCTTCTTTGTCCGATCATGCAGGTGAAAGAAACACCAACAGAAAAGCGTAGGGATTTATACCCTATGCTTTTTTTGAATAGAGGAGGGAAATCCATGTTGCTTTGTCCAAAATGCAAAGAGCCATTGGAACTGGTTGGACAGAGTTATCGTTGCAAGAGAGGTCATTGTTATGATGTGGCAAAACAAGGCTATACGCATCTGCTCATTCATAAACAAAAGGCGAGCGGGGATAATAAAGAGATGGTGCAAGCACGTAGCGCTTTTTTAGAAGCGGGTTATTATTCTTGTTTACGTGATACCTTGGAGGAAATCGTTTCATCATTGGAACCGCGAGTCATAGTGGATGCAGGATGCGGGGAAGGTTATTATACGAATGCGTTTGTTAGTGAGAGCGCGGAGGTGTTTGCCTTCGATATGAGCAAATACGCTTTGATGAAATGTGCACGGCGAGATCCTCGTATGCACTGTTTTGTTGCTAGTGTTTTTGATTTGCCATTGCAGGAAGGAAGTGTCGATCTGGTGACGAGCATTTTTGCACCGTTTGCTCAGGATATGTTTGCACGTATATTAAAAAACGGTGGTTATGTTTTAAAAGTGGAACCAGGGAAACGTCATCTTTATGAACTGAAAGCCATGTTATATGAACAAGTGATCGAAAATGAAGAAGAGGCAATTCAATATGATGGATTTTCATTACGGGATGAGCGATTGATTGAAGAGGTCATCCAGGTTGAGGGAACAGAGATGATCCATGCTTTGTTTCAAATGACACCTTATTATTACCGCTCACCGAAAGCGGGTGTGCAGCGTCTGCTTTCATGTGATCGGTTGAAGACGACAGTGCAGTTTCATATAGAACTCTATCAGAAAAAATGAGAAACAATTGAAATACAGGTGAAAACCGTTTGGAAAAAGAAAAACTTAATGCTATAATGAATTGGCATGAAATGAGGTGTTCCTACTATGGCATTTGAATCCTTAACCGAACGTATGAGCAAGGCGTTCAAGAATTTGACAGGTCAAGGAAAACTAACCGAAAAGAATATGAATGATATGCTGAAAGAAGTGCGAATGTCACTTTTGGAGGCAGATGTAAACTATACCGTCGTAAAAGAGTTTATCGCACGCGTTAAAGAAAAAGCGTTGGGAGAAGAGGTACTCAGCTCACTCAATCCTGGACAGATGGTCGTTAAGATCGTTCACGAGGAAATTACGAATCTGTTAGGAAGTGAAGAAGTAGAGGTTCATTATAAGAAAGATGGCATCACGACATTGATGATGGTCGGTTTGCAAGGTACTGGTAAAACGACAGCCAGTGCGAAGATCGCAAATCTGATGAAAAAGAAACAGGCGCGTAAACCTTTGTTGGTCGCTTGTGATGTCGTTCGTCCGGCAGCGATCGAACAGCTGCAGACATTAGGCAAAAGCATCGGGGTGGAAGTCTTTAGCTTAGGTGTAGAAACCAAAGCGTTGGAAACTGCACAACGAGCGATGGACTATGCAAAGGAACATGGATATGATACGGTTTTGTTCGATACTGCAGGTCGTTTGCATATCGATGAAGAGCTGATGCAAGAACTCAGTGATATCAAAGCTTCGATCCAACCGGATGAGATCTTGTTGACGGTGGATGCAATGACCGGACAGGATATCGTGAACGTTGCACAAAGTTTCCACGAACAGCTTTCTGTTACAGGTCTGGTACTTACCAAATTAGATGGCGATTCCCGTGGCGGTGGTATCCTTTCTGTTCGTTCCATTACACATGTCCCAGTCATGTTTGTCGGTTTAGGCGAGAAGATCGAAGATCTGGATGTCTTCCATCCAAGCCGTATGGCGGATCGAATCTTAGGGATGGGCGATATGCTCACCTTGATCGAACAGGCACAGGAAAAAATGGACTTGGAAGCTTCTCAAAAAAGCGCACAGCGAATGATACAGGGAAGTTTTACCTTGACTGATATGCTCGTGCAATTTCAGCAGATCAAGAAAATGGGATCATTAGGTGGCATGATGAAATTGATCCCTGGTCTGAATAAGATGGCAGGACAGATCAATGATGTCCGTGCGGAAGGCGCGATGAAGAAGAGCGAAGCGATTATCCTCAGTATGACAGAATATGAACGTGAAAATCCAAGCTGTCTGAAAGCTTCCCGTAAAAATCGTATTGCGAAAGGAAGCGGAACAAGTGTTGCAGAAGTCAATCGTCTCTTATCTCAATATGATAAGATGCAGCAGATGATGAAGATGATGGGCAGCATGGGTGGAAAGATGCCTAATATGAACGCGCTGAAATCAATGAATGGTATGGGTGGTGTTCCAGGTGCTGGAAAACATGCAGGTTCGAAGAAACCAAAGAAGAAGAAAAAGAGAAAATAAAAACAAGGTGTTAAGTAAAAATACTTGACACCTTGTTTTTCTGTGCTATACTTACAGGGTATCAATGAGAAAAAACTAGGAGGAAATAGATATGGCAGTAAAATTAAGATTAAAGAGAATGGGTAAAAAAGGAGCGCCTTTCTATCGTATTGTCGCAGCTGACAGCCGTTCACCTCGTGATGGACGTTTTATTGAAACAATCGGTACATATGATCCGATGACAAAACCAGCACAGATCAAATTGGACGAAGAACTGGCTGTAAAATGGTTGAAGAATGGTGCACAGCCTTCAGAGACTGTACGTAGCATCCTTTCTAAAGAAGGAATCTTGAAACGTCTGCATGAAGAAAAGAATGCAAAATAGCCTATGGATTACGAAAAAGTATTACTTGATTTGATCAAGCCGATCGTTGATGATAAAGACACTGTTTCTGTGAAACAGATGGAGAGTCTCGATGAAGATGAGATCTTGTTGTACGTTTATGCCAACGATGATGATGTTGCACGTTTGATTGGCCGAAAAGGTATCATGGCTTCTTCCATTCGTCAAATGATGTCTGTTGCGGCTCGTAACGAACATGCACATGTAACGATCAAATTTGAAGCGTATTAAGGGATGGATGACATCCCTTTTTTAAAGAGAGGTAGTATATGAAGACGATCCGAATTGGTAAAATCGTAAATACGCGTGGTTTAAAAGGTGAAGTGAAGATCATTCCCAATACGCATTTTATCGAAGAGCGCTTTGCGAAGAAAGCAATTCTTTACTTGGGAGAAAGTCGTCAAAAGGTCACTATATTACGTGCACGCTATGAAAAGGGAATGGTATACGCTGTGTTTGAAGGAATGGAAGACATCAATCTGGTCGAACAATGGAAAGGATCCGATGTTTATGCGGATGAAGCAGATCCGTTATTATTGGAAGAAGATGAGGTATTGTACAGCGATCTGATGGATTGCGATGTATATACTAATGAAAAGATATACGTCGGACGTGTCGTTGATGTGTTAGAAACCGGTAAACATGCGGTATTGCGTGTGAAACGAAATGAAGACAGTGTGCTCATTCCATTTGTTCGTGCGATCGTAACGACGGTCGATGTCGATGATAAGAAGATCATCATCGAGGAAATGGATGGTCTGTTATGAGAATCAGCATCATTACGATCTTTCCTGAATTCTTTGATTCTTTTCAGACGACCAGCATCATTAAACGGGCGATTGAACAGGGCAAAGTGACATTTGAAACGATTGATTTCCGCACGTTTACCCTTGATAAGCATCGCCATGTTGATGATACGCCTTATGGCGGAGGACAAGGAATGGTCTTGGCTTGTCAACCGATCATCGATGCTTTGCGTTCGATCCGTACTGAACATTCCCATGTGGTAATGCTCACGCCACAAGGAAGCAGTTTTGTTCAAAAGAAAGCAATCGAACTTGCTAAATATGAACATCTGATTTTGTTATGCGGACATTATGAGGGGTTTGACGAGCGGATCCGCTCCTATGTCGATGAAGAAATCAGCATTGGCGACTATGTGTTAACGGGTGGAGAGCCGGCAGCACTTGTCATCAGCGATGCGGTCATCCGTTTGCTGGATGGAGTGATCTTGGAAGATTCCCATGCGGATGATTCGTTTTCTGATGGTCTTCTGGAATATCCTCAATACACAAAACCAGCAGAATTTGAAGGGAAGAAAGTACCTGAGGTCTTGTTGAGCGGTCATCATGCCAATATCCGCAGGTGGCGTTTAAAAGAATCGCTGCGCAAGACGAGTCAACGTCGCCCTGATCTTTTGAAGAATCGTCTATTGACGAAAGAGGAAGAAAAACTCTTGGCGGAGATTGCTGAAGAAGAACAGACGTTCAATCAAAAAAATGAATAAAGTATTTGCATAGATGTAGAAAGTATGATAATATGTTTAAGTCTTTATAGACCGTGGTTCCGCTGATCATATAAGATGAATGAACCCAACGAATTGCAGAAATAGAAAAGGAGCGCCAGAAAGATGAATTTAAATTTAGTAAATGAAGTAACAAAATCACAGTTGAATCCAAATGTGCCTTTCTTCAAATCAGGAAGCACGGTACGCGTACACGTTAAGATCAAAGAGGGTGACAAATCTCGTATTCAGGTGTTTGAAGGTGTTGTCGTTGCAAAGAAAGGCGGAGGAATTGCTGAAACGTTTACTGTTCGTAAAATTTCAAATCAGATCGGTGTAGAAAGAACATTCCCGTTGCATTCTCCAATCATCGATAAGATCGAAGTTGTACGTAAAGGTAAGGTAAGAAGAAACAAGTTGACTTATCTGCGCGGACGTTCAGGAAAAGCAGCTCGTATCAAAGAGATTCGCTAAGAAACCGGTTATTTCCGGTTTTTCTTTTTATCTAGTGTTCAAGCCGGTGAAATTGCGTTATAATAAGGGAAACTTTTTAGAATGAGAGTGATGATGATGGAAGAAAATACAAAACAAAAACAAGGTTTAAAAAAAGAAGTTTTTGATTTTGTGAAAATATTGGTCCTATGTTTTGTCGTAGCTTTGGGCATAAAAACCTTTATCGCACAGCCAGTTTTTGTGGAAGGAAGCAGTATGTATCCTACATTAGAAGATGGCGAGTTTGGTTTTACCAATTTATTGGGCATCTCCTTAGGAGAAATCAATCGTGGAGATATCGTTATCGTTTCGCATGATAATGAATATTGGGTCAAACGCGTGATCGGCTTGCCAAATGAGACGATCGAATGTCAAAATGGAGTCGTGTTGATCGATGGGGAGCCTTTAGAGGAGCCATATCTTGAGACGAGTTATGTACAGGATATCGAAGAACAGCAGCATTATTTTACCAGTGATTTTGAAGCAGTGACTTTAGGAGAGAATGAATACTTCGTCATGGGGGACAATCGGGTCGTATCAGCGGATTCACGTATTGTCGGTGCATTTGATCGAGATCAGATCATCGGAAAAGGGGTGTTCGTGATCTATCCATTTGATCAAATCGGTTATCATAACCAATGAAAGGAGATTTTTCCATGAAACAGGAAAAGCGGATGATCAGCATTTTAGAATTCATTCGATCCATTGCGTGTTATATATTGATAGCTTTCTTATTTGTGACGTTCTTTTTTCGGCCGATGCAGATTTCCGGGACATCCATGACCCCGACGTTGTTGGATGGAGAACATGTCATGATCAATATCGTTCAGAATTTGATATCGGACCCACAGCGCTTTGATGTTGTCGTTGTCAAACATGAAGATGAGTTATGGGTCAAACGCGTAATAGGGATGCCAAATGAGACAATCGCTTATCAAGATGGAAAATTGTTGATCGATGGAAAAGAAATTGAAGAGAATTTTCTGGAGGATGACTATATACTAGATACTTTACAGCGTTTATCCATTAGCGTTTTCAACAGTGATACGCAAACGATCACTTTGGGAGAAGACGAATATTTTCTGGTAGGAGATAATCGTCCGGAATCGCTGGATAGTCGAAATACACACGTTGGTGCATTTCATCGTTCACAGATCATCGCAAACGGAGTCTTTATTTTTTGGCCATTGAATAAAATAGGATATCTGGCGTGATGGCGCGATCCAAATTGTTCGAAGTCTTTTTCGTCAAAACATATGGTCGCATTTTTTGTGAAGGTGAGCCAGCTTAATCCAGAATAAAAGGTTTACTTTTCAGAAGAGAAGTAAACTTTTTCTGTATAAAATGCTTTATTGTTCGGTGAAGAAGACGATCAAAAATAATGAGAGGAAGAAAAAAGGGATGGATAAAAAGCGATAAATACGCTTGACGTGGATAAAACAGAATCCCTATAATAGCTGATGAAGAAAAAACGTTTATGAATAAGTATAAAAACCTCTGCAGCAAAGCAATCGTTAAAAGCTGTCAGGGAAATGCAATCGAATGAAAAGGAGTCTCATTTTATGGACAGAGAGAAGACAGAAAAAAACAGTTCATCGATCCGGATCAACTGGTTTCCAGGTCATATGACAAAAGCAAAGCGCCAGATGGAAGAACATCTCCAGATGGTTGATATGGTGATTGAATTAAGAGATGCTCGAATCCCCAATGCCAGTAAGAATCCTCTGATTGAGGAATTGACAAAACAAAAGCCCCGTTTGATCTTATTGACCAAACGGGATAAAGCGCAAGTAGAGACGACAAAAAGCTGGATACAAAAATTGCAACAAGAAAATGTAAAAGTGATGGCATTGGATCTGTTGCATGATCCATTGGAGAAGAAAATTGTTCTTGCCGCTCAGGAATTGATGAAAGAGAAGATCGAACGAATGAAACGGCGTGGGATACGGCCGCGTGCGTTGCGCGCGATGGTCGTCGGTATTCCAAATGTTGGAAAGTCAACGCTGATCAATTCACTGGCTAAACGTAGAGCCGCTACGACTGGTGACCGGCCAGGTGTGACAAAAGCACTGCAGTGGGTCAAAGTGGGGAAAGAGTTAGAGTTATTGGATACGCCAGGGGTTTTGTGGCCAAAATTTGAAGATGAACGCGTCGGTTTGTTGTTAGCGGTGACTGGAGCGATTCGTGATGATATCTTACCATTGGAAGAAATAGCATATTGGGCGATGGGATGGCTGCAGCAATATTATCCGCAGGTGATCAAAGAGCGATATGAAGTGGAAATACAAGAGGATCCTTATGCAACGCTCTATGCGATTGCCGAAAAAAGAGGATATAAGAATGGTCCAAATGTGGATGAAAAACGTTTGATCATCGCTTTTTTAAGAGAAATTCGCGATTGCAAGTTAGGTGCGATCACATGGGAGCTTCCAAATGAAGATTGAGTGTACATATGAACTGTCTTATTGGCAGCAAGGTTATCAGCGTGTTATCGGTTTGGATGAAGCGGGCCGCGGACCAATCGCCGGACCGTTGGTTGTTGCCGGGGTATGTTTTCCACCTGGTTTTACGCATGATGAAATTTATGATTCCAAGAAATTAAGCGAGAAGAAAAGGGAAGCTTTATATGATGAGATCATTCGATTGGCACATGAATATCATATCGTCGTGATCGAACCAGCGGTGATCGATCAGAAAAATATCTACGCAGCGACGCAGGACGCAATGCAGAGCATCGTTGATGCTTTTGTTGAAAAAGATGCAGTTTTGAGCGATGCGATGCCTTTACCGCATTGTACGCTGCCTGTAGAAGCATTAGTTAAAGGCGATCAGAAAAGCTTGAGCATTGCAGCAGCAAGTATTTTGGCAAAAGTGAGCAGAGATCGTATCATGCGTGCTTATGATCAACAATATCCGCAATATGGATTTGCTAAACATAAAGGTTATCCGACCATAGCGCATATTGAAGCGCTGCATACCTATGGCGTTTTGGACATTCATCGCCGTAGTTATGGACCAGTGAGAGAAGCGTTGATGCCGCATTTGGATTTAGATTTTCATACGGAGGATTCAGAAACATAGAATCCTTCTTTTTATATGAAAAAATAAGATAAAATATGAAATAAAACAAAGCTATTGCAAATAGAATAGGAAAGGGGTATAGTAAAGCTGAAGGGAGGAATAGGGATGTTTACTTGGATAACTTCTTCAACAGCGGCCCCAGTCTTGACAATCAGTGAAAATGCCATTACACTGAATGCAACCGCTGCCGCTTATTTCAGTGATATACGTTACGTGATGATTGGTATTGATGCGACGGTGGGTCAGATTGCCATTCGTCCGATCACGCGAAGGGAATACGAGCTGAATCTCTATTCAAAAGATTCTCTTTATAAGCTGACAGTGGGAAAGGGATACGCTCGAGTGACGAGCAAAACAGTTTCTGCACAGATCCAGCATGTTTTTAATCGTACTTTTGATGGTGTGAAATTACCAGCACATTTTGATAAAAAAGAAAATCTGTTGATCGCAGAAATCACAGAGAGAGGGGATGGAGCATGATTGGAATTTGGATCGCTATTTTGGTGGCGGCAATTATAATTGAATTTATCACTCTGACAGCGCTGGTCTGCATCTGGTTTGCGGCAGGTGCGCTAGCGGCAGTCTTATTGGCAATGATACAGGCGCCAGTCTGGGTACAAGTAGTGTTATTCATTATTGTATCACTCGTTTTGTTGGCGGTTGTCCGACCGATTTCGGCTCGTTATTTGCGCGGTAATGTCGTCGCAACCAATGCGGATCGCTATATTGGATCCATTGGTGTGGTCGATAAACAAATCACAGCGCAGGAATGGGGCATCGTCAAGGTCAACGGTACTAGCTGGAGCGCTGTTGCTTACGATTGTGAGAGTATTGAAAAAGGCTGTAAAGTGAAAGTGGTCGCAATCGAAGGAGCGAAGCTGCTCGTTGCGAAAATGGAGAGTTAGGAAAGGTGGGTATAAACATGTTTGATGTGTTATTTCCGATTTTAATCGCTATCGTTTTGTTGGTTGTTGTCATTTTGATCATCGCCTATCTGGTCCGTATCGTACCTCAGGCAAATGCGTATGTCGTGGAGCGTTTAGGTGCTTATCATTCGACATGGGGAACAGGCATTCATATTTTGATCCCATTTGTTGATCGTGTCGCGAATCGTGTGACATTAAAAGAGGTCGTTAAAGATTTTGCGCCGCAGCCGGTGATTACCAAAGACAATGTCACAATGCAGATCGATACGGTTGTTTACTTTCAGATTACTGATCCTAAGTTGTATACGTATGGTGTCGTTGGACCTGTAACGGCTATTGAAAATCTGACAGCGACGACCCTGCGTAACATCATCGGCGAATTGGAACTTGATCAGACGCTGACCAGCCGCGATATCATCAATTCAAAGATGCGTGCGATTTTAGATGAAGCGACGGATCCATGGGGTATCAAGGTAAATCGTGTCGAAGTAAAAAATATTTTACCACCGCGCGACATTCAGGATGCGATGGAGAAACAGATGCGTGCAGAGCGTGAGCGTCGTGAATCAATTCTGCGTGCAGAAGGAGAAAAACGCAGTGCGATCCTGACTGCAGAAGGTGATAAAGAAGCAATGGTTCTTCGCGCAAATGCGAAAAAGGAAGCGATGATCGCTGAAGCCGAAGGACAGGCTAGAGCAGCAGAGCGCTTATATGAAGCACAGGCGAGAGGTATTCAGATGATCAAGGATGCAGATCCAAACAAATCATTCCTGACCTTGAAGAGTCTGGAAACCTATGGAAAGATGGCTGATGGAAAAGCGACGAAGATCGTGGTTCC
>CBCTZR010000034.1:0-21774 GCA_965151435.1 uncultured Merdibacter sp.
CCACCCACACGATAATTTAAAGGTGGGGGTCAAATCCACGATAATTTAAATTACCGAAATTACTTGCTGAGCGTTTTTCTTTACTCTCTCGACAAAATGCCGTTCTTTTCAGCGCGAAAACAGGCAGTTCGCCAAAAAATTTACTTAAAGGCATTAGAAATCCGAAAATGCCGTCGTTCTTATTTTATAGAAAACCATCTTGAACAGGAGGTGAACCCGATGTACCTTGCGTCGTTGCTTGAAAACATAAAATATGGGATTTTGCCGCAAGAAACGGCGTTTCCGCCGTCCTTCGGTGACAAGGTAGGAAATGAGAAATAACACAGGAAAGATACAGGTGTTGAAATAGCAAAGACTGTCTTTGCGCAGACACACAGACACCTATATTTTTTTGACCTTCCCGGTCGACAGAATTCAAAACAATATCCGAGAAGCGCCAATAAAAGCACCGAAAAAACGGGAATTTTACTTGGCTTGACTTTTTGCGGCCTTTACGCCTTAAAACAGCGGCAATCCGGCAGCTCTGTCGGTTGCCGCAGCCCTCCGTATCAATCGTTTTTGAAACCAACCAAAAACGATTGAACGGAGGCACATAACCTTGAAAAAACAACCCAAAGCGGTTTATATCGTTAACTTCCCACAGGAATTATACATCTGTTATGAAACTTGAGAAAAAGTAAGATAAAATAGTGCTTTTTCTCTTTTTTTGTGCCTGGTTTTATGGTAAGATAGATGTATATGATATACATCTATAAAACCGAGGTGGTCTTCATGAAATTTCAACCTGTTTCCTGTCCGGATCGGACCGTCATCGTCAAACAAAAGAACCATCGTTATGTCTATCTGACAAAAGCCGTTACTTATCGCCCTGATCTCAAATGTTCCCGTCCTGATCGGGTCTGCATCGGTAAATTGGATGAGGAAGGCATGCTCATCCCCAATCAGAACTATATCGATATATTTGGTGAGAGCGTCATGGTACAGGAAAATGCCGAACGATGTGATTCGATCTGTGTCGGACCTCACTTTGTGATGGATCATCTTGCCAGGACATTGCATCTGGATGAGATCCTCAGATCCGTCTTTCCCGGGACAGCTGTGAAGATCCTGGATATAGCGACCTACATGATCATGACCGAGGATAATGTGATGCAGTATTTTGATGATTATGGTTATGATCATTCCCTGTTCAACGGGGACAAATTCACCGATTCCACGATCAGCCGTATCCTGTCCGATCTGAAGCCCAGGGATATCGATCGGTTCATAGAGGCCTGGGTGCATATGCATGCCTCCAGGGAGATCTATGTTGCCTATGATTCTACGAACATGAACACGAGGTCGGCCGGCATCGAACTGGCGGAACACGGCCATGCCAAGGATGACCCCGATCTTCCGCAGGTCAATGTGTCCCTGGGCTATGATCAGACGGATCTTCTGCCATTGTTCTATGAGCTCTATCCAGGCAGCATCATCGACAATACGGAATGTGAGAAAATGGTGGAAAGGGCAAAGAGATATGGGATGGGGAAGATCGGATTCATCCTGCAGCGCGGGTATTTCTCGCTCAGGAACATCTGCTTCCTGGAAGAGGGCGGATATGATTATCTCCTGATGGTCAAGGGGAACGCACGATGGATCCGAGAAGCCGTGGATATGCTTCGCGCCAGCCTGAAGGCAGGGATGACGGGGTACATGCCCGAGCATGAGATCTACGGAGGAACGCTCAGGCAGGAGCTCAAAGGCATGAAGGGGGAGAAATATGTCCATGTCTATTATGATGGTGTACGAGCAGAGCAGGAAAAGATCGAGATCAACAGACGATATGGGCGGATGGAGCAGGTACTGGAAGAACTGAAGGAGAAAAAGATCAAGCGCAAGGAAGATGTGGCACAGTATGAAAGATACTACCGGCTGAAGTTTGATGATAACGGATACTTCCTGAGCTATCGGCGCAGAGAGGACAAAGTGCTGGAGATGATGGAACAGGCGGGGATCTTCGTGCTGGTCACATCGGAAAGGATGAGCGCAAGCGAAGCGCTGGAGACCTACCGGGACCGGGATGCGATCGAAAAGATCTTCCGTATGGAGAAATCATACCTGGGAAACGATGTGTTCCGTGTGCATAGCGACGAACATATGGAGAGCAAGATGTTCATCAGCTTCATCGCGCTGATCTTGCGAAATGAGATCTACCGGAGGATGAAGGAGCTATATAGGAAGAACCGGAAGGAATATACGGTGCCAAAGGTATTACGGGAACTGTCAAAGATGAAGATGACGAAGCTGAGCGATGATAGATATCATCAGCGATATGCGCTGACCAATAAGCAGAAGAAGATCCTGGAGGCGATGGGAACAAACGAAAAAGCATATAGGGAGTTTCTGGAAAGAGCGAGGCGACCGCTAGAAGAATAGCGATCGCCTTTTATAAACCATAGATGTATATTTTCTGTTGAAAGTTGACGGTCCTTCTGACAATGGAAAAGAAAAATAGAAAAAAATTAGCACTCAAGTGTTGACAGTGCTAAACAGTGTGCTATAATACAGTTAGCAGTTAAATGCTGAGAGTGCTAAAGGAGGGGTTTCGGATGAACTTTGAGCAGATGTCAGAAAAATTGCAGCAATGCATCATGCATGCTGTTGAGATTTGTAAATCGTATGGACATGCGAATGTTGATACGATCCAAATGTTGAAAGCGATCTTTGAAGATGATGTGTTAGATGGCTTGTTCAAACGCCTCAATATTGATAAACGTACTGCGTTAACCATGATCGATGAAGAGATGGGGCGCATTGCTCGTGTGTCACAGAGTAATCCCCAGTTGACACAGGAAGTTGCTCAGAGCTTTGAAAAAGCGGAAAAGTGGGCGAAAGAACATGAGGAGACCTATTTGAGCGTAGCTTCTGTGTGGATCGCATTGATGTTTAACCGTTCGTATATATCAAAACAATTGGTAAAGAAATTTCATTTAAATGAGGAACAGTGCAAAGAAGAAGAATTAAAGCGTAGAGGAGGGATGAAGATGAATACTCCAAATGCAGAAAATAATGTAGAAGCTTTAGCAAAATATGGACGTGATCTGGTAGAAGATGTGAAAAATGGAAAAATTGATCCGATCATTGGCCGTGATGACGAAATTCGTCGTGTCATTCAGATCTTATCGCGCAAGACGAAAAATAATCCAGTATTGATTGGTGAACCAGGTGTTGGTAAAACAGCAGTTGTTGAAGGCATCGCTTGGCGAATCATGAAAGGGGATGTACCGCAGTCATTAAAAGAAAAGAAGCTTATCGAATTAGATATGGGGGCTTTGATTGCTGGTGCAAAGTACCGCGGTGAATTTGAAGAGCGTTTAAAGGCAGTATTGGAAGAAGTGAAGAATGCAGATGGCGGAATCATTCTGTTCATCGATGAGATTCACAATTTGGTGGGTGCCGGTAAAACGGAAGGATCCATGGATGCGGCCAATCTATTAAAACCGATGCTTGCTCGTGGCGAATTGCGTTGCATCGGTGCAACTACCTTTGATGAATATCGAAAATATATCGAAAAGGATGCAGCATTGGAACGTCGTTTCCAACGTGTCATGGTACAGGAACCGACAGTGGAAGACACCATTTCCATCTTACGTGGATTGAAGGATCGTTTCGAATCTTACCATGGTGTTAAAATTTTGGATGAAGCGATCATTGCGGCTGCCACGTTGTCCAATCGGTATATCACTGATCGATTCTTACCTGATAAAGCAATTGATCTCGTTGATGAGGCTTGTGCGACCTTGCGTGTAGAAATGGAATCCATGCCACAGGAGCTAGATGAGTTACAGCGTAAGATCATGCAGTTGCAGATCGAAGAGACGGCATTGAAACAAGAAGAAGACAAGAAAGCCATCGAGCGAAGAGAAGATATTCATAAGGAATTAGCACAATTACAAAAGCAACGTGATGAATTGCATACGAAATGGGAAGATGAAAAAGCTCAGTTAGAAGAGAGCAAGGATGCGAAAGTCCGTTTGGAGAAAGCGCGTTTGGAACTGGAGCAGGCACAAAACGAAGCACGTTATGAGGAAGCTGCAAAACTGCAATATGGTGTCATTCCTCAATTGGAAGAACTGATTCGCAAAGAAGCAGAAAGCCAAAAAGAAGATGCTTTGATCCAGGAAACTGTAAATGAGGAAAGCATTGCCCGAATCGTTTCGAAATGGACAGGTATCGAAGTGACCCGTCTAGTCGAAAGTGAACGGCAAAAATTGCTGCACTTGCAAGATGCGTTGGCTAAACGAGTAATCGGACAGGATCAGGCATTAGAGCTTGTCAGTGACGCAATCTTACGTAGCAAGGCACAGATTCAGGATGAGAATCGGCCAATTGGCAGCTTCTTGTTCTTAGGTCCTACCGGCGTAGGTAAGACGGAAGTTGCGAAAGCCTTGGCGGAACAGTTGTTTGACAGCGAGTCACATATCGTTCGTATCGATATGAGTGAATACATGGAGAAACACAGTGTAGCGCGTTTGATCGGAGCGCCTCCGGGATATGTCGGTTATGACGAAGGTGGTCAGTTGACGGAAGCCGTTCGTCGTAATCCATATTCGATCGTTCTTTTCGATGAAGTTGAAAAGGCACATCCAGATGTATTTAACGTGCTCTTGCAGATCTTGGATGATGGGCGCATTACTGATTCAAAGGGAGTGACAGTTGATTTCAAAAATACGTTGTTGATCATGACTAGCAATTTAGGAAGTCAATACGCCTTCGAGAAAGAAGGACGTGAAGAGAACTATATGAGTGAAGTAAAACGATACTTTAAGCCGGAATTTATCAATCGTATTGACGAGATCATCGTATTTAATGCTCTGAATGATGATATGTTGGCAAAAATCGCTCATAAGTTCATGATGGAGCTCAGTGAACGTTTGGCACATCGAGATATGAAATTGCAGGTCAGTGATGCAGTTTACCAGATGATTGCGACCCAGGGAGTGGATCCATTGTATGGCGCACGTCCTATGAAACGTTATATTCAACGTAATATTGAAACTTTGATTGCAAAGAAGATCATCGAAGGTGGAGCTGGAAAAGATGATACGATCTGTGTAGATGTTGTCAATGGTGACTATGAGGTAACGATTCAACAAGGATAAAAAGAGGAGGAATCCTGTAATGGATTCCTCAGCTTGTTGACAAACTATATACTTAAAAAGTATAGAAAAATAATTCATTAAAAGTGGAGATTATCAACCATTTTTCAGGTAATTTTAGACAAATAATGGCTTAAGATTGCCTGTTTTTTTATTTAAAAGTGGAGATTAAAAAAGACCGTATGACAAAGTCTGCTCAAAGAGCGACTTTGTCAACGGTCTGAGGAATCCTGTAATGGATTCCTTTTATTTTCTACAGAGAGGAAGAAGAGGAAAAGAATTGATTATTTTGTCAGCATATGCTAACATTTCTATGAAATGAGGAATGCAAATGATTACCTTAGATAGATTAGTACCGGGTGAATCCGGAAAGATTATCAGTGTCGGCGGTAGTGGAGCCTTACGGCATCGCTTGTTAGATATGGGCTTGACACCGAAAACGATTGTAAAAGTTGAACGAATGGCACCGATGGGAGATCCGATGGAACTGTATTTGCGCGGCTATCGGCTGACTCTTCGCAAAGAGGATGCAAACAAGATCGAGGTGGAACGACAATGAAAGACCTTTTAATTGCATTGGCAGGAAATCAAAATTGCGGGAAGACGACATTGTTTAATGCATTGACTGGTTCCAACCAACATGTTGGTAATTTTCCTGGTGTGACAGTGGAAAAAAAAGAAGGATATGTACGCAATGAAAAACAGATGGCAATTGTGGATCTGCCTGGTATCTATTCTTTATCTCCTTATACAAGTGAAGAGGTCGTGACGCGTGATTTTATCTTGAATGAACATCCCGATGTTATCATCAATATCGTAGATGCGACAAATATTGAACGAAATTTATATCTGACCTTACAGCTGATGGAACTGGATCGCCCGATGGTCATAGCTTTAAATATGATGGATGAAGTGAATCGAAGTGGAAATCACATTGATGTCAAAAAGCTTTCTGCTTATTTGCAATTGCCGATTATTCCAATCAGTGCCGCACATCGCGATGGTCTGGATGATCTGTTGGATGCGGTCAAAAATGCCGCATTCGCTCCACATCCTGCTAATTTGGATTTCTGTAAAGGAGAAGTGCATCGAGCGATTCATTCGATCATGCATATCATTGAAGATCATACGCAACAACAAGAAGTACCAAAGCGTTTTGCGGCCAGTCGTCTGGTCGAAGGCGATGAATTGATTCGTCAGCGCCTGAACATCCATGCCGGGGATTGGGAAATTATCGAACATATCGTAAAACAGATGGAAGAAGAGCTGGATACTGATCGTGAAGCGGCCATGGCAGATATGCGCTATTCATTCATCGAAGAATTGGTAGCCCAGTGCGTATATAAGTGTCAAGAGACGTTAGAACAACAGCGAAGCCAGAGAATTGATTACTGGCTTACGCATAAATATCTAGGAATTCCAATATTTCTGGTTATTATGCTGATTATCTTTTATTTGACATTTGTTCCGATCGGTGGCACCTTGCAATCTATTTTAGAAAGCTGGATCGATATTGGCATTCAATGGTTTGACGCTGTATTAAGCAATGCGCAAGTATCATCATGGCTGCATGATCTGCTCATTGACGGTGTGTGTGCCGGAGTAGGAAGTGTCTTATCTTTCTTGCCGTTGATCGTAACACTCTTCTTTTTCCTCAGTTTGTTAGAGGATAGTGGATATATGGCACGTGTTGCCTATATCATGGATAAAGCGTTACGTAAGATCGGTTTATCCGGGAAGAGCTTTGTGCCGATGTTGATCGGTTTTGGGTGCAGCGTACCTGCGATCATGGCAACCCGTACGCTGAGCAGCGAGCGGGATCGCAAGATGACCATCATTCTTACGCCATTTATGTCGTGTAGTGCAAAATTGCCAATCTATGGGATGATTACAGCAGCATTTTTCTCACATTCTTCCGCTTTGATCATGCTTGCAGTTTATTTGTTAGGTATTGCAGTTGCTATTGTCTGCGGACTCATATTGAAAAAAACATTGTTTACTGGAAATCCGGTTCCTTTTGTCATGGAACTGCCTGCTTATCGCATTCCATCTGCGCAAAGTGTAGCACTTCATATGTGGGAAAAAGCAAAGGATTTTTTACATCGTGCATTTACGATCATCTTTGCAGCGACGATCATCATCTGGTTTTTACAAAGTTATGATTTTTCTTTCCATGCCGTTCAAGATGCTTCGCAGTCGATGTTGGCAACCATCGGTAATCTGCTTTCTGTACTGTTTGAACCACTCGGTTTTGGTGATTGGCGTGCGTCCAGCGCTTTGATTACCGGTGTTAGTGCAAAAGAAAGCGTTGTTTCAACGTTGACGATTTTGACGAATGCATCTTCTGAAGCGCATTTGAGTGATGCATTGATGACGATTTTCACTCCAGTATCGGCGTTTGCATTCCTGTGCTTTACTGTGCTTTACATGCCTTGCGTTGCCGCGTTTGCTGCAACAAAGCGAGAATTGGGAACTTGGAAACAAGCGTTAGCGGTCGTTTCGTTTCAGACGGGTGTTGCATATGTTGTAGCGTTTTTCATCTATCAGATTGGAAGTGTATTCCTATGATCGACATTCTCGTAATCGTTTGTTTACTTGCTCTATTGATCCTGATCTATCACTTGACAAAACCTTCAAAAGGGGGATGTGATGGCTGCAAAGGTTCTTGTAGCGGCTGTCACAGTAATCTCTATGAGCAATATCGTAAGGATCATCCTCTTTAAAAACACATCGTTTCTTCCTTGTAGAATGTGAAGATCCAATTGAAAAGAGATAGGGATCGTTATCTGTCGATGATGGAAAACGATCCTTTTTTGATGTTTGTGGCATATCCGCCTGTCCCTTTTTAAAGCTATGTTATAATGTATAAGATGAGGTGATGAAATGGAACAGAAAAGAGTAGAACAGCTGTTTGCATGGTTGATTCATCAGGTGGAGAATTGCTATCAAGAAGAAGTGAACATGGCGATGGATTGTTTCTTGGAGGAGTCTTATACGCAAGACGAATTGGAACGTTTTTTGGAATATGTGCTGGATCGTGTTCTTCCATCTAAATATGATCAAACCTTTGATCATGTACAGCAACAGTTGTCGAAAGGATAGGAAAAGATATGAAAACCTTTGATTTCTTGGTAAATGGTTATAATGTTCAGGCAGAATATACGGATGATTTTCTCGCAGATTGTGAGAATTTGATCCAGAAATGGCAGAATATGGCCAGAGAGAAGAAGGAAAGATGCATCATTTTTTTAGCGGCTCCTCCCGGAGCTGGGAAATCCACGTTAGCATTGTTGTTTGAACAGTTGGCAAAAACAGGCGGGAAAGCATGTGTGCAGGCATTGGGAATGGATGGCTTTCATCACTATCAGGACTATATCCTGCACCATGATGTAAACGTAGATGGGAAGAGATATTCGATGAAGGAAATGAAAGGATGTCCAGAGAGCTTTGATTTTCAGCGCCTATTATCGTATGTGAAAAAGCTTAAACAAAATGACGTCATGTTTTGGCCGGTTTATGATCGGCGTCTCCATGATGTGATCGATGATCAGATCAAAGTGGATGCACCGATCGTCTTGATTGAAGGAAATTATCTTTTATTGGATGAGATGCCTTGGCGGCAGTTATATACATATTGTGATGATTCGCTTTTTTTGCGTACGGATGAGAAGCAGGTGCGGAAAAGATTGATCCAACGCAAAGTGATGGGTGGTATGCTGGTACATGAAGCCCTCAGATTTTGCGAACGAAGTGATTTGGCAAACGTGCGCAGGATCTTAAAACATCAGCTTGCGGCAAATGTCGAAATTGAGCTTAAACAGGGACAGTACACTTTCTTGCGTGAAAAAAAACAACCTCGATGATTCAAGGATGAATCAATCGTCGTTGTTTTTTTAGCTCTTAGTTAAATCCAATGAAAATGCTGACAAGCGTTTTTTATGCCATCGTGGATTGCATCATCGCTGACATAAGTCGCTTTTTGTTTTAATGCTTCACAGGCATTTCCCATCGCAATACTGGTCCAACGTGGATCAAACATGCACAGGTCATTATAATCGTCGCCAAATACGACGACATCATGGATCGAAGCCTGTAATCGCTCCATCATCTGCAGGATCCCTTTTTCTTTCGCATCGTATTGAAACATCAAGTATTCTTTAGCAAAACGCAGATGCCCCAGCGTATCTCGTCGTTTTAACTGTTTCTCCTCTTCTGCAGAAACTGCAATATAGATCTTATAGATGGCCGTGAGGGCATCGTAGTCTAATGAGGGGTCAATGATGTATTCCGTCGGTTCTTTCCGTTCACCGACTTGTTTGAGAAACAGATCATTTTTGCTGTAGACGCGGATGGAATCATCCAACATTAACAAGACTCCATAACCGCATTGCTCAGCTTCTTTGCAAAGAGCAATTGCTTGTGGTAAAGGAAGTGAAGCGTTTTGTATGAGCTGATCATTCATCACAAGTCCACCGCCTCCACTGCAAACCATATGATGTAATCCGACTTCCTCCATGAAGGAACGTGCTTTATAGTGAGCGCGTCCGGTCGCAAGTGCCACAAAATGACCGTTTTCCTGTAATTGATGCAACGTTTGTAGGGCAGATGGAACGATTTTTCTGGTCGTAAAATCAGTTAGGGTACCATCGATATCAAAAAAGAAATACTTTTTATTCATGCATCGCCGCTCCTTTCTACTTCTATTGTAAAAGAAATGAAAGAGGAATTCAAAACATTAGTGTGTATGCTGTTCAAGCAATTTCAGAAAAGTGCTGGCACTAGGAGAAAGCGGTGTATTGTGCAGATACGCATAACCGATGCTGCGCTTTGGCAAAGGTGTTTGTAAATGAAGTTGACGAACGAGTCCTTTTTTTAATTCCGGCTGCGAGAATTCTTCGATCACACAGGAGACCCCAAGATGGATCATTGCAAACTGCAATAATAGTTCGTGTGCTGCAATCTCGATTTGCGGTTGTAGGGATAGATGCGCTTTCGCAAAATGTTGTTCTAAAAAAATTCTGGAAGTTGAGTTCTTTTCTAAGAGTATCAAAGGGAGATCCGCAATTTCTTTCAGCGTGTATGCTTCTTTGGTCTCAAATTGCGCACCAGCGACGAAAATATCATGTATGGGGAGACATTCTTTGATAATTAGATCTTCATCCACTGGACAAGGTAAGTTGATAAATGCGAGATCTGCTTTTCCTTGTTTGATCTGACGAATCATATCAGAGGAATAAGAGTTTGCCATCTCTATGCGTATTTTTGGATACAGGTCATGAAATTTTTCCAGATAGGGTAACAGATAGCGGCTTGTGATCGTATCACCTGCAGCAATAAAAAGCGATCCTTCTTCTAAGTGCTGTAATTGTGCTAATTGTTTTTCACCTTGCTCAATCAAAGAGAGTCCTGTAACGACGTTTTGATGAAGTAGCTTTCCTGCTTTTGTTAAAGCGACACCATGGCGTGTACGGATGAACAATTGCGTTTGAAGATCGTGTTCTAACTGAGAAATTGCTTGTGATACAGCTGATTGGGAGACATAGAGCAATTGTGCTGCTTTGGAAAAAGAACAGACATCTGCAGCCGTACAAAAAATTCGGTAATGGTCTAAATGCGCTTTCATATAAGTGCTCCTTATTACTGTTATTTGTTTTATTCAATTTACTAATAAATATACTTGTATTATAATAAGTAAGGTTGAAAAGTCAACAGATGAGGAGAATGTTCAATGGAAAGAAGAATTGGAACTGTTTCACGCGGTATCCGCGGACCGATCATTCGTGAAGGAGATGATCTGGCACAAATCGTTACGGACAGCGTATTGGCAGCTGCAGAAAGCGATGCATTTGCCCTTCATGACCGTGATGTCGTTGCGATCACTGAGTCGATCGTTGCGCGTTCACAAGGAAATTATGCTTCAGTCGACGCTATTGCTCAGGATGTAAAAGAAAAACTGGGTGGTGAAACGATCGGTGTAATTTTCCCGATTTTAAGTCGTAATCGCTTTGCGATCTGTCTGCGTGGTATTGCAAAAGGCGCTAAGAAAATCGTTTTGATGCTGAGCTATCCAAGCGACGAAGTGGGGAATGAGCTCGTTTCACTAGATCAGTTGGATGAGGCGGGAATCAATCCATATAGTGATGTATTAACGTTAGAGCGTTACCGTGAATTATTTGGGGAAAACAAGCATCCATTCACTGGTGTTGATTATGTACAATACTACAGTGATTTGATCAAAGATTGCGGGTGTGAGGTCGAAGTGATTTTTGCAAATGATGCTAGAGCGATCCTGCCTTATACAAAAAACGTGCTGACATGCGATATTCATACGAGAAAACGTACGAAACGCATCTTGCGTGCAGCTGGAGCACAATGTGTCTATAATCTGGAGGACATCTTGAACGCACCGATCAACGGCAGTGGATATAATGAATTGTATGGCTTGCTCGGTTCAAATAAGGCAACGGAAGAGATGGTAAAACTATTTCCAAAACAATGCTTTGATTTGGTAGAAGATATTCAAGAGCGTTTATTAAAGGCTACTGGAAAACATATGGAAGTCATGGTTTATGGTGATGGAGCATTTAAAGATCCGGTTGGCAAGATCTGGGAATTGGCGGATCCAATCGTTTCTCCGGCTTACACAAAAGGTTTGGAAGGAACACCGAATGAACTGAAGTTGAAGTATTTAGCTGATAATGATTTTGCAGATCTGAAAGGGAAAGAATTACAGGAAGCAATCAAAGCGGCCATTCGTAAGAAGGATGCCGATCTGGTAGGAAATATGGCTTCCCAAGGAACAACACCTCGTCGATTGACTGATTTGATCGGTTCATTGTGTGATTTGACCAGCGGTTCTGGCGATAAAGGAACACCGATCGTATTGGTACAAGGATATTTTGATAATTTGAGTGACTAGGACAAAGTAAAGAACCAGCATTTAGGCGCTGGTTCTTTACTTTTTAGGAGAATTGAAACAGATATATTCACTTGTGAAAGCATGCTTCCTATCAGTACAAAAGCGATGGTAAGTATTTTCAAAGCTAGCCATGTTTTTATATTGAGTGGAGAAATGGATCTTTAACTCACAGCACTTCAATGCCAGATCAGTTTGAAAAGTTTTGTTTAAAAAATGTAATTTCCTATACTATTTGCTCGATCATCGATGTTACAGGAAGCATTATTCGTAGTCTTTTACTAAAATGTGTTCAATTTCTCCTATATACATCGTGTGCACATCATCCTGTGGATAGTTTTGTTGATAAACGGAAAGATCTTGGAAACAATTCTTATTTAGATCCTGTACGTAGAGTTTTCGACAAACCATCACGAGTTCTGCTTGCTGAAAATAAGGAACTTCATGAAATTGTTCAATCAGAAGACCTGCACGTTCAATCTTCGGTTCCTCTTTTCCGGATACGCTGCCTAGATAGCTGAGCTGTTTTCGCCAGCTTTCATCAAAGAAACATAAAGAAAAATGATCACTGTTATCAAGGAATTGTTTAGTGTAACGCTGAGGTCGCACATAGATCGTAGCGACGTTTTTATTCCAGAGCACCCCCATGCCGCCCCAAGATGCAGTCATCGTGTTGACGATCCCATCTCTTTGTGCACTGATCAGCATCCATTGTTTTCCTATCGTCTCAAAGACGTTTTTATCATACTGCTCAATATTCAGTTCATTCATTGTATATTCCTCTCTTTCTGTAGTATTGTATGCAAAAACACTGTATAGTTGTATGTCTGTTTCATTATAGCATAACCGTTCCATAAAGTTAAAAATTGGAGTCAAGAGAAAAATACGCATTTGGCAAAACTGGATAGTTTACTGGCAAAACCTGCAAGATTATGTAAAATGTATGTAAACGCTTGCATTTATGTGGATATTCGTTAGAATAGAACTATAGAGATGAAGGGAGTGTGGTTAAAATGTATAATGCTCAAAGAGGAGTTCAGACACGCACTCAAGGACCAGTAATGACTGGTATTTCATCATGGGAGACACGGATGTAAGATATGTTGCTTACGTCCGTTTTTTTGGCCTTGAAACAGATGCAAAGGAGGAATTTATCATGGATCAGGGATTCAATCAGGTTTTTTGGGATGCTTGTGCAAGCGGTGACTTCGCTGCAGTTTGTGCAGAAATTAAAAAGGGTTGCGATATCAACTATCAAAACGGTGATGGACGTACCGGGTTGATGCGTGCCGCAAAGAGAGATTATAAGGATATCGTTCGTGTACTTTTGGATAATGGCGCAGATGTGAACTTAGTGGATAATAAAGGAAAAACGGCGATCATGGGCGCTGCGAAAAAGGGAAATCGGACCATTTTAAAAAAATTGATCGAAGCGGGTGCAGATGTCAATATCAAAGATGATCGTGGCCGTACTGCGTTGATGCGTGCTGCTTTTTTAGGACGTGAGCGTTGTATCGATGTATTGTTAGATGCAGGTGCCGATATCAATGCACAGGATGAGGCAGGAAGAACTGCATTAATGGAAGCGTGCGTTGCATTCAAAAAAGGTGTGATCCGTATGTTGTTAGAACGTGGTGCGGACGTTAATTTATTTGATAATAATGGTTGTACTGCATTGATGCGTGCCGCTTATGGCGGGTATGCCAGCCTGGTTGAAGAATTGTTAGCCTATGGTGCAGATAAAGAAATGGTTGATAAAGAAGGCAATAAAGCCATCCATTATGTGCGTGAACACTGCTTGGATCAGCTGAAGCCGATCTTGAAGTAGGAGGATGGATGTATGCGAGATTATTTATCACATGAAGTGCGTAACGTTGCGGTGATGGGACATAGCGGTAGCGGAAAGACAGCAGTTTTGGAAGCTATGCTCTATTTCACGAAAGCGAGTGATCGTTTTGGAAAAACGAGTGAAGGAAGCTCTTTGATCGATTATGACAGTGAAGAGATTCGTCGAGGGATTTCGGTCTATACATCTTTGGTTCCGATTGAATGGAAAGATTGTAAGATCAATTTTATCGATACACCGGGTTATCTGGATTTCTGCGGTGAAGCGGAAGCTGGGTTAGCAGCAGCCGATAATGCATTGATTGTCGTGAATGCGAAAGACGTCAATCAATCCGGTACGAAAATCGCTTGGGAGCGTGCAACTTCAAAGAAGCTTCCGACGATCTTCTTTATCAACAAACTGGATGAAGAACACACTTCGTTTGAAAAAGCTTATGAAGATCTGCGTGAGGCGTTTGGCAAGAGCGTCATCCCATTTGAAGTTCCGATCGTTGAGAACAATGAGATCATCGGTTCTGTCAACGTGCTTCGCGATAAAGCTTGGTATTATAAAGGACCTTTGGCTGATCCGGAAAAAGCACAGCCTGTCCCTGAAAATATGGTCGACATCGTCAATGGTTACAAAGATCAGATTGCTGAAGCAGTTGCCATGGGTGATGATGAATTGATGGAGAAATTTTTCAGTGGAGAAAGCTTCAGTGAAGCAGAATTGACGCGCGGTGTGCGTTTGGGTGTGCGTAATGGTGAAATTACGCCTGTATTCTCTGGTAGTGCTTTACAAAGCATCGGAATTGAACGTTTGATGGATCTGATCCTGAAGTATTTCCCAACTTATGGAGAGAGCGGTAGCTATGCGGCAATCGGAAACGATGGGGAATTGGTCGAAATGGAGACAAACGAAAAAGAATCATTGAGTGCACAGGTATTCAAAACGATCGTTGATCCGTTTGTTGGAAGAATTTCCTATTTAAAAGTGCTTTCTGGTGTATTGAGCAGCGATTCGACGGTCTATAATGCGAATCGTGAAAAAGCAGAGAAGATTTCCAGCGTATTCATCATCAAAGGCAAACATCAGACAGCAGTTGGAAAACTCTTTACGGGAGATATTGGAGCAGTTGTTAAATTGCAGAACACACAGACAAATGATACGCTTTGTGAAAAAGCAAAACCAGTGAAAGTAGAAGAGATTGCCTTTAATGAACCGATGTACGCACAAGCAGTATTCCCTAAGTCAAAGAATGATGAGGATAAGCTCAGCAATGCTTTACAGCGTATGGAAGAAGAAGATCAGACACTGAAGATCGTTAATAATTCAGAAACGCGACAGACTGTAATGTATGGTGTGGGTGATCAGCATATTGACGTCATCTTGTCAAAACTGCGTTCCAAATATAAAGTTGAAGTGACATTAGCAGATCCAAAAGTACCATATCGTGAAACTATCCGTAAAAAAGCGGTAGGTGAAGGACGTCATAAAAAACAATCAGGTGGTCATGGACAATTTGGTCATGTTTTTGTTGAATTTGAACCAGATGATACGACGGAAGAAATGCGTTTTGAAGAGAAAGTATTTGGCGGTGCTGTCCCTCGCCAATATTTCCCAGCAGTAGAAACTGGTCTGCGCGAATGCTGCGAACATGGTTATTTAGCAGGTTATAAGATGGTCAAATTGAAAGCGACGTTATTGGATGGAAAATATCATGATGTCGATTCAAGTGAGATGGCATTTAAGATGGCGGCACGTTTAGCATTTAAAGATGGTATGGCAAAATGCAACCCGATCCTTTTGGAACCAATCATGAACGTACAAGTAAAAGTACCGGATGAGTATACGGGAACGATCATCGGCGATTTCAATAAACGCCGTGGATCGATCATGGGTATGGATCTGGTTGATGGCTATCAGATCATCAGTGCACAAGTACCGATGGCTGAAATGATGCGTTATCCAATTGATCTGCGTGCGATGACGCAAGGTATGGGCGGATATACACAGTCCTTTGACCGTTATGATCCTGTTCCATCCAATTTGGCAGAACGCATTATTGCGGTAGCGAAAAAAGATGCAGAAGAATAAAGATAGAATCAGAAATCTTGCTTGATAGGTAGCCCCTTTATCGAATGAATTCGGTAAAGGGGTTTTCCTTTGATGAATATTCATGAAAAAAGCGATCCAACAGTTCTGTTCGATCGCAAGAAAGGGCTAAACCCTAAAAGGTAAGAGTTTCTAGCAATTATTGATTTGCAGCGGTATAGATTGCTCGAATATCATCATAATCCAATTTTTGGATACCACCAATGGTGCGCTTGTGGAAATGACAGCATTTCTCAGCAAGTTCATCGATCTGTTCGTTTGAAAGCGTAATACCCAGAGAAGGAATGTTGGTCGGCATACCGATTTCTTTGAAGAACGATTCCATGGCCTCGATTCCTTTTTGTCCGGTTTGTTTATCATCTGCTAGTTCTTCAATGCCAAATACTCCAATGGCTAGTTTAGCAAAACGAGCAGGTGATTGATCAATGACATAACGTGCCCAGCTGCCCCACACAGCGGCGAGTCCAGCACCATGCGCTACGTCAAATTTAGCACTGAGCTCATGTTCCAGCTGATGGCATGCCCAATCTCCTAAGTCTTTATCTCCGGTAACTCCATTATGAGACAATTCACTCGCCCAAAAGATTTCGCTGCGGGACTGGTAATTATCTGGTTCGTTCAATAAGATCTTGGCGTGCTTGATGACACCCTTTATCAAGGTATGGGAAATTTCGTCAACCAGATCTAACGTATCTTCATTGGTGAAGTAGCGTTCCAATGTGTGCATGATGATATCTGTACAGCCGGACATGGTTTGATACTGTGGAAGCGTATAGGTCAATGCAGGATTGATGATGGCAAATTTGCAGAAACCAAATTCGGAAGACAATCCTTTTTTGAACCATCCATCTTCATTGGTGATTACACAGGAATAACTCATCTCGCTTCCTGCGGCAGCCATCGTTGCGATACAGCCGACGGGTAAAGCGTTTGTAATGCGTTTTTTCTTTTCAAAGTAATCCCACAATTCTCCTTCGTTCACGCAGCCGCAAGCGATAGCTTTGGATGAATCGAGCACACTGCCTCCGCCAACGGCGAGTATGAAGTCAATACCTTCTTGTTTTGCGAGAGCGATGCCTTCTTTTACTTTTGATAAGCGGGGGTTTGGTTTTACTCCGCCAAAAGTAACATAAGGAATTTCAGCATCTTGCAAACATTGACAAACGCGATGTAAGAGTCCTGAGCGAAGTGCACTGTTTCCGCCATAGTGAACCAGTACTTTATGGGCACCGAATTCCTGTAATAGTTGTGCACATTGTAATTCACTGTCTTTTCCAAAAACAACTTTTGTTGGGGCATGATAAGTAAAATGAATCATAATCTTTCGCTTCCTTTTTTTCTATGGGAGATTCTAACATCTTTTGAAATTCTGTATTTAAATAGTTTGGATCCATGCTTACGATAAATTTTGATAAGAACGATTTACAGATCTTCAACTTCATGCATCCATAATTGCATGGAGGCATCGCTTGGCATACGCCAATCGCCACGCGGAGACAGGCATACACTACCAACTTTGACACCGTCAGGCATGCAGTTACGTTTGAATTGTTGCGTGAAAAAACGACGATAGAATGTCTTTAATGTTTTTTTGATGATCTCTTGTTTCTCTTGTCCAAAGGCATATTGAGCTAATGCATAGATCTTGGAAGGGGAGAAGTGGTTGCGCAATAAATGATATAAGAAGAAATCGTGCAGATCGTAAGATCCGATGGATTCTTCTGTTTTTTGAGCAATTTTGCCATCTTTGGTCGGTGGCAATAATTCTGGAGATACTGGCGTATTACAAATATCTGTCAAGGTATCAGCTAGTTCAAAATTGCCAAGGTCACGCTGTTCTTGTGCAAAGCCTTCTACGATATAGCGAACGAGTGTTTTGGGAATCGATGCGTTTACAGCATACATGGACATGTGATCACCATTATAGGTGCACCATCCCAGTGCTAACTCGCTTAGATCACCAGTCCCCAATACAATTGCGTTATGTTTATTTGCTAGATCCATCAGGATTTGCGTGCGTTCACGTGCTTGTGCATTTTCATAGGTAATATCATGAAGTGTGGCATCCTGTTGGATGTCTTGGAAATGCTGGTTGACTGCATCGTGTATGGAAATTTCTAAACTAGTCGTATGTAGTTGTTTCATCAAAGCAGTGGAATTTCCATGTGTGCGCGTAGTCGTTCCAAAGCCAGGCATGGTAACCGCATAGATATTTTCACTTGGATAAGCGTTTATCGCAAAAGCTTCAACAGCAATGATCAAGGCCAATGTCGAATCAAGTCCTCCGCTGATTCCCACGACCAGATGGTCGCAGTGAATCTTCTTTAATCGTTGGGCAAGGCCAACTGCTTGAATGTGGCGGATCTCGTGACAGCGTTTGTTGCGATGCGTTAAATCCTGCGGTACGAAAGGGAAAGGTGAAATCTTTCGTTGAAGTGCCAAATTTTCATTTGCTTTTGGCTGACTTTTCACATTCACATGCGTATAGGTTTGAGAAAACGGTGCTTTCATAGCTGTATTGAAGCGTAAACGATCCTGTGTGCAGCGATCGATGTCAATCTCGCCATAAAGAATAGAATCATCCATCTGTTCAAAGGTGGATTCGTTGATCAACATCCCATTGTCAGCGATGATTCGATGTCCGCTGAAAACGAGATCACTGGTACTTTCATCTTGGTTTGCACTACAGTAGACATATCCGCAATAACATTTTGCGCTTTGCGAAAGCACTAGGGAGCGTCGATAGGCGGTTTTCCCAATCGTTTCGTTTGATGCGGAAAGATTAACGATCACATTGGCTCCATGCAAAGCGTGGATTGCGCTTGGAGGAATAGGTACCCATAAATCTTCACATACGTCAATTCCAATCACTGCTTTTGTCGTTTCATCATGAATGAGCAAATGTGAAGTGAATGGGATGGTTTCTCCATGAAGCGTAATCGTTTCTTCTGTCAGCTCAAAACTATCCGTAAACCAGCGTTTTTCATAGAATTCATTATAATTTGGTATATACGATTTTACTTGAATGCCGATGATCTTGCCTTGGAAGATAACAGCGGCACAGTTGTATAAACGATCTGTTTTGCGCAGTGGAACACCGACGACGACCATTAGCTCCCGCGGCAATTCTTTACAGAGCTTTAATAAAGCATCTTCACAAGCATCTAAGAGCGTTGACTCGAAAAAGAGATCTCCGCACGTGTAACCGCTGATACAGAGTTCAGGGAAAACTAATAAATTCGTTTGTTTGCGGCATTTTCTAGCCTGCTGTAAGATTGCTTCTGTATTTTCCCAAACATCGCCGATCTCTACGTTGATCGTAGCGGCTGCAACATAATAATAGCCATAATTTAACATCTTTTCACCTTCTTGTATTTAAGTATAGCAGACTTTGAAAACGAAACAAATAGAAAGGTAAAGAAAAAGGACGCTCTTGCGTCCTTTCAAGTCTTAACCATTATGTTCGGTCAATAGATCTAAGTTTTCACTATATGCACTTTCGCTAGAAAGTTTCTTTTCTGCTTCGTTCATATATTTTTTCACAGCTGCGCTGGATTTCATTACTGGCTGCAGCGTTCCTGCACCTGCAACACATCCGCCCGGACAAGCCATACCTTCCAGCAAATATCCGTTCAATCGTCCGGCTTTTGCCATCATCAGCATTGTTTTACAATTTTTCAATCCTTCAGCAGCCTGTACTTTTACTTCCATATCTGGATGCGTCTTTAAGATTTGATTTTTAACCGCCTGTGCTACACCACCACTGACTGCAAATCCTCGTCCAGAAGCAGTACCTTCGGTTAATGGATCGCTGATTGATAACTGTTCCAGATTCACACCTTTTGCCTCGAACATGCCCATTACTTCTTCAAACGTCAATACGAAGTCGATATCCGAACGAATGCTCTTGCGGCTAGCTTCCAGTTTTTTAGCAGCACATGGTCCGATGAAGACAACCTTTGCATTTGGTTTTTCTTTTTTGATCAAACGACCAGTCAACACCATCGGTGTCAAAGCCATCGAGATGTAAGGTTTGAAGTCAGGGAAGAGTTTTTTAGCCATCACAGACCAAGCTGGACAACAAGAAGTTGCCATAAATGGCTGTTTCTCTGGTACTTTGTCCAAGAAATCTTCTGCTTCTTCGATCGTACATAAGTCTGCGCCGATTGCAACTTCAACGACATCTGCAAAGCCGAGTTCTTTTAAAGCACCCTTTACTTTTTCAGGTGTTACACTTGGACCGAATTGTCCAACGAAAGCAGGAGCAATCGCTGCAATGACTTCATGTCCTTCTTTGATCGCATGAATGGTCTGGAAAATCTGTCCTTTATCAACAATGGCACCAAATGGACAATTTACCAAACACATTCCGCAAGAAACGCATTTATCATAATCGATCTCCGCACAGCCGTCTTCATCTGAATGGATAGCATCCATTCCACAGCTTGTTGCACAAGGGCGTTCCAGCTTGTTGATCGCGTGATATGGACATGCATCCATGCATCTACCGCATTTGATGCATTTATCTTGATCGATCAAGCTTTTCCCATCTACGATATGGATCGCATCTTTTGGACATACTTCCGTACATTGATGAGACAGACAACCTTGACAACTGTCGGTGACAATCACTTTTTTCTCCGGACAAGCGTTGCATGCAAATTTGATGATATTGATCAATGGATCATCATAGTATTTTTCAGCAATTGCACTTTCTTCAATACCATCGGATAAAGCTGATTGTTCTTCCACCGTGCGAAGCGGAAGCCCGATTCCCAAACGCAGGCGTTCTCCGATAATAGCACGCTCTAAAAAGATACTGTTACGATAACTCGCTTTATGTCCTGGCAAGATTTTGTAAGGAAGATCTTCGATTTTTTTTGCATAATCTCCACCTTCATAAGCAAGTCTTGCAATCTCAGTAAAGACCTTTCTGCGAATATCTGTTACTGAATTGTAGATTCCTCTCATTTTTTATTCACCTCGTTTTTATTATAGCTGATATACAAAGTATTTGTAAAACAAAAAGTGAAAGATTTCACATGATTAGTGAAAAACATTTTTTTGAGAAATATGGATAGATGTCTAAAAGGAATCATCTTTGCATCATAGTCTGAACCAGAGATGGAAAAATCTCAGGAAAGGAAGGGTTATCTGATGAGTTGTAATTGTAACCAAAACCGTCGTTGTAACGGTTGTGCATCCTTTGGATGTGCGCAGCATATCCGCGTGAATCAAAATACTGCATGTTCGATGGGCAATGGACCTTGTTGTTGCCGCCATGCATGTTGCTGCCGTTGTTGTCCATGTAATCATCGACCAGCAAAACCGGTAATTGATTATGCGTGCTTACGCCGTGCAGAACGGGAATTTGAGCGTAGAGTAGCGCGTTGTATGGGTATTTGCGGTTGGAATGAAGAAAACGGTTTAGAAGAAGAAATCACAGAGGAATATACGACATTTACAAAAAAGATGGATGAAACGGAGTAATGTAGTTTGAAAGAGAAAGCAGGAAAAATCGTTCCTGCTTTCTCAGTTTTGTGCAAGGTTTGAAGGGTAAGGATAAAAATGCAAAAAACTATTTACAAAACAAATCCCATCATGTATAATACAACATGCACATGGCGATTGTGGTGAAGTGGTTAACACAGCGGATTGTGGCTCCGTCACTCGTGGGTTCGAATCCCATCAGTCGCCCCATTAAACAAATGAAGCCTTGTACAAAGGCCAATGGTGTCAACCTAAGAAGATTTAGGTTGGCTCCTTTTTTTTGTTTT
>CBCTZR010000035.1:0-20747 GCA_965151435.1 uncultured Merdibacter sp.
ACCTGATAATTTAAAGGCGTACCTTCAAACACCCACACGATAGTTTAAATTACCGATAAAAACCGCTATTGCGGTTTTTACTGTAATTCTTCTAATTGTTTCTGCAGATCAGATATCTTAGTGTTAAGCTCATCAATCTTATCGTTGTAATCTTCGTTATTTGCTTTGGTAGTTCCCTGTAACGATTCATATTCGCGCTGCAACGTCACCAAATCATTTCCTAACGTATTGTATTGTGAGTTGAGCTGATCGATTTCTTCTTTCAGGCTGTCTTTCTGCGCCTGTAACTGCGTTTTTGTTTCCTCATCGCTCGCTTCGTTGATCTGCGTGACTAAATCATTCATCGTTGCTGTTTTTTCATTGATCTGCGCCAATAGCGTTGTCCTTTCGGATTGCGCTTTCGTCACTGCATCTTTTGCTTCTTCCAGCTGATCGTTGCCATCACTGATCAAAGACTGATAATAAGAAATCTCATTTTGATACGATTGGATCTGTCCATTGATTTCTGATATCTCTTTATCGTGATTGGTCTCGATCTGCGTATCATCTTCTGAATCTGCAGGATTTTCTACATCAGAAGGATCCTTGATGCTTTCTTGCTGTTGATCTTCTTTCGGTTGCTCATCAGAACCGATAAATGACCATACGGCAAAGAAAAGACCTATCAAAACAGCAAGCGAAACGATACCGATCACCACATAAGTAATCACTTTATTCAAACGATTATTTTTTTCTTCTTCCTCTTCATCCTCTTCACGAACAGAACGAAGATTGCTTTTTTCCCGCTTCTGCTTTTGCATTTGCGTCGCTTGTTGTTTCTCCTGCTTCTTCTGCTGTTTCTTTCGTTCTTCCTCTTCTACAAGATGACGCATATCATCTTCACTGATAATAACAGTTGCGTTAGCATCTTCTGTTTCTTCTTCCTGTAACGGTTTCATCACCTTGGTCTCGCCAATCGTATCATCTAAAACAGAAACCTTTGCACTTTGTTCTTTTTCCTGTTCTTTTTGAATCATCTTCAATTGATCGATTGCGGAATCCTCACTAGTGTTCATTGACGCTTCCAGCGGTTGAAACAACTCGCTTTCTTTGTGTGTATCGGCAGCTGCCTTCTTTTTCTTAAACTGTTGAATACGCTCATGCAGTTCATCCTGTTCATGAAAATCTTTCAACAATTCATCCAATTCCTGATCGACAGCATCCTCTTTATGCTTTTTTCTGTCTTCCATCATCTAATACCTCCATAAGAGATATACATATTCTATCACATGCAGATGCATAGGACTACAAAAAAATGCGAGTTTTCTAATTCTCGCATTCCGTTTTCTTCACTTTTTGTGCTTGTGGTCCTTTCGGACTTTCCAAAAGATCAAAGCTGACATGATCGCCTTCCTCTAAGACGCGAAAACCTTCCATTAGGATTTGTGTATAATGCACAAACACATCATTTCCTTCCTGATTACGGATAAACCCATAACCCTTTTCTTTATTAAACCATTTCACTGTTCCTTCCAAAATCTTCCCCTCCTTTTCAAATGATTTGATGCATTTTTATCCTGTTCCAGCAATAATGGATGGATGCAGAGAACAAGTGCCTCTATCGTATTACTATGCGCAGACAGCAGCTGATATGCACACTGTAACGTAGCTGATGTTGTACAGACATCGTCAATCAGCAAAAGATCGCCCTTTGGTAAGGGATATTCCTGTTTTAAATGAACCTCTTGTTGCACATTCCATCGTTCCTGCTTTGAACGAGCAGACTGCTTAAATGTCGTTTGCTTATACAGTGGTTCATACAAAGGTACTTCCATTTGTTTTAACATCTCTCGTAAAGGAAAAAATCCGCGTTCCATGCACTTTTCATGACTGCTTGGCATCAGCACCCAAGTTTGATGCATCCGTTTACGTAATTCTCGTTCAAACGTATCAAAAAACAATGGTGCCAAGGCAACGTCTCTTCCTTCCTTGAACTGAAACAGCAAGCGTTCCATGAATGGATCATAGCGAAAGAAAGCATAGATCGATAACCCTTGTATATGTATGTGCTGTTGAAAATATGGAAGACGTGAACGACATTGCGCACAGAGCATATCCTCCATAAACACCCATTGTTTCAAGTTTTGATGATCATTTAATTCACACAGGCAGATCAGACAGCGTTTCATACGGTATTCCCCTCCTTTCGCTCACGCAATGCAGCATTCATCTTATTTAGTTCTCTTAAGCATCCTTGTTGTTCTTTTGTCATGTGCGTACATAGAAAGAGTCCTCTTCCATGTGGATGTTCCTTTTTTCTGCCTACACGACCGATCATCTGCGTCAAACTAGCCGCATTGAACACCGGATGTTCGCTGTGAAAGACGACCACCTGTACATCTGGAATCGTTATCCCTCTCTCTAAAACAGTTGTCGCAAATATCACTTCGATCTTTTTTTCACGGAAATTCTGTAAAACTTCATCACGTCCTTCGCTCTTGGAAGTGAGCGAAGCGCAAGAAAACAAGCAACGATAAAAGAAAGCAAATCCTTTTGCCATAGCAATCGTCGGCAAAAAGACGATCGTCTGTTTCTGTTCGTGATGATTTTGATACAAAAAACGTACCAGATGCAAATGTAAAATCCAAGTAGGCGCATGGATGACAGCTGGGATGATCAACGGATGTCGATGTGGTCGTTCAAACAACAAGACTTCTTCCAACATTCCTCTTTCTACTTCCTGGCGCATTTCTTCATCTGGTGTCGCCGTGAGATACAACAATTGTCCAACACAGGCATTCATCGCAATTTGCTTTAACAGCGCATTGCCACGGTAAGGAAACGCATCAACCTCATCCATGATCAATAGATCAAAACAAAAGGGATAACGATACAGCTGGTGCATCGTACAAACGATCAGATCTCCTCTAGTTTCACTCGTATAGCCCTCACAGACAGCAATGACCTTTATCTCAGGAAAAGCCTCCTGCATCCTTTGGGCGATTTCCAATACCACCTGGCGGCGAGCAATCGCAAAACCTACACGTTTTTGCCTACGTAAATAAGAACAGATTGCTTCCATGGTCAATTCCGTCTTCCCTGCGCCTGTCGCTGCATAGATCAACACATGCTTCCCTTCTTCCAAGTAATGACAAACACGGTTTGCAACTTCTTTTTGCAGATCTGTCAAAGGATAAGGCAATTGATAGCTTCCCGTGAACGGTTTTCTCTCCCAATCGACCGGTATCATCTTTTCATGAACATCGATCCTGCCAAAAGCGACGCAACGACGGCAATACCAACTTCCGCGATCATTAAAAAAATAGGATCGATCCTCATTCCCACAACGTGGGCAACGCAAGTTTTGCTTCATCGTCATCATCCTTTTACATCTCTATACGACAGATTTTGATACTTTCGCTTTCTTTCTTCCACAAATAGTAATAAATAAGAGATCCTTGCTTCTCATTTTATCTTTATCAGCTGTACTGGGAATGAGAAGTAAAGATGCTCTGTCTGATGAAAAGACGATTTGTAAAAAAGAGCATTTTCTGAATACTGGATGAACTATCGAAGAAGAAAAGAAATCCGGTAATATTTTTTTATCCTTCTCCTTGCATTTTTCATAGGAAAAGTGCTACTCTGTTATCACCTTCGAAAGGAGTGCATCTTATGATTTATATTCAGACTATTCGAACAGCTGTATATTTGTTTCCATTGATTGCAGCGGTCTTAACGATTCCTTATATGATCTGGGAATACCGCAAATACGGAGCAATCTTAGTATTGCGTACCTTGATCATTTATTCATTTATCTTTTATCTCATGTGTGCTTATTTTTTAACCATTCTCCCGCTTCCGACCTTTGAAGAAGTTCTCAACAGCACACAGCCTATTTATGAATTACGTCCGTTTCACAGCATCTGGCTGATTCTACATGATAGTCCCTTGGTTCTCGATGATCCTTCCACCTATATTCCAACTCTCTTCTCTGCCAATTTTTTACAGGTGTTTTTCAACCTGCTGCTCGTATTTCCTTTTGGCGTCTATCTTCGTTATTATTTTAAGCGGCGTTGGTGGCAGACGATCTTATTGTCGTTCATGCTCTCTTTGTCCTTTGAATTGATCCAACGAAGTGCATTATTTGGTATTTATCCCCGTCCTTATCGCTTGTTTGAGGTAGATGATCTGATCTGGAACACAACGGGAGGATTTTTTGGTTTCTTGTTCACCCCGCTGTTCACTTTCTTTTTACCGAAACGCGAGCGCTTAGATGAAATTGCTTATCAAAAAGGGGAACAAGTTTCTCTCTTTCGCCGCCTGTTAGCATTATGTATTGATTTTGCTCTCATCTTGTTCTGTGCATTGCTCACTGGAAAATTTTTGATCTTAGCTGGTATGATTTCTTTTCGCATTCGCTGGGGTCTCTTATTATGTGCACTGTGGTACATCCTCTTTTGTCTATTGATTCCTTGGATCATGAAAGGGCAGACGATCGGAAAGGCGATCGTCCGTATTGCCCTCGTCGACTCCAACGGAGAAGCACCGAAATTTCTGCCGTTGTTCTTACGAAGCATGAGCTTTGCCTTCATCTATTGCGTTCTCCCTCCGATCGTAATGATCGGTATGATCTACATTGTCCGCTCACAGATGATCTTGCAAACAACCTTGCATCCGGGCATTTTGATCGTCACTGGTCTATGCGGTTTCTTTTATATCTTTGAATTGATCCTGACCCTGGGTTCCTTATTCACTACGCAGATCCAACCGTTCTATATCCGTATTTCTCATTTGCATCATGTCAGTAAAATTCCAACATCGAATGCACAACAGGATCCACAGACAGAAATCGTATCCTCGTGATCATCTGTAAAAAGATGCATCTTCTATGGTGCATCTTTTTCTTATAAAAAACTTCTTGCTCATTGATAAGCAAGAAGTTTCAATACACATAATCTCATTTTACGTTTTTTACAAAATTCCATGCATCTTTGCACATTTCTTCTAATCCCATCTCCGCTTTCCAGCCTAATTCACGTAGCGCTTTCTCCGGTTGTGCATAACAAACGGCGATATCACCTGGACGTCGCGGATCGATCTGATAAGGAACTTCCACAGCATTCACACGAGCAAAGGTATGAACGACATCTAATACGCTATATCCCTTTCCTGTTCCTAAATTATAAGCATCGACACCAATGTTCTCATTCAACAGTTTGTTGACCGCATTGACATGACCTTTCGCCAAATCCACAACGTGGATATAATCACGAACGCCCGTTCCATCCGGTGTGTCATAATCATTGCCGAACACATGCAAAACCGGCAGTTCTTTATTGGCTACTTTAACGATATATGGCATCAGATTATTAGGAATATCGTTCGGATTTTCTCCTAACAACGCACTTTTATGCGCACCGATCGGATTAAAATAGCGCAATAGGGCAATATTCCATTCTTCATCAGAACGATATAGATCACGCAAGATCTGCTCGATCATCAGCTTTGTCGTCCCATAAGGATTCGTCGTAGGACCTAAACGACATTCCTCATCGATCGGGATTCGCTCAGGATCACCGTATACCGTAGCGCTGGATGAGAAGACAAGGCGCTTGCAGTGGTGTCTTCCCATCACTTTGCAAAGTGCCAATGTCGACATGATATTATTTTCATAATACATCAACGGTTTCGCTACTGATTCTCCCACAGCCTTATAACCGGCAAAATGAATGACTGCCGCAATGTCATGCTGCTGAAAGATTTTTTCCAGAGCTGTTTCGTCCATACAGTCTTCTTTATAAAAATACACATGTTGATTCGTAATGCGTTCAATTTTATCAATGACATCTTCTTTCGAATTATATAGATTGTCGATGATGACGACGTCGTAGCCGGCGTTTAATAATTCTACACATGTATGTGAACCGATGAAGCCGGTTCCTCCACTCACTAAAATTTTCATCTGTTCATCCTTTCCCCATGATATTTCGCATATTTTTCTGGCGTTTCGACCCCATTATAACATCGTTCTTATAAAAATTCACCCATTGCTTGAATCGAGATCAAGAAACATCCCGCTTTCTTTCATTCGTCGACCCGCTTCAAGGATCTGCTCTTTTTCCACGACGAGTGCCAAACGAACATATTGTTTACCTTCGCTGCCAAAGGCAGTACCTGGGGTAACGATGATTCCACATTTTTTTAACAAAGCCACAGCAAACGTTTCGCTGTCTGCATATCCTTGTGGGATACGCGCCCATTCAAACATGGTTGCCTTGCTAGGGCGAAGTTCCCATCCGGCTTGCGCAAAACAGGAAACCATGCAGTCACGGCGTTCTTCATAAGCATCTCTTGTCTGCGCCACACAATTCTGATTTGCATTTAAAGCCGCAATCCCTGCTTTTTGTATCGGTAAAAAGATGCCGTAATCCATATTTGACTTTAAGATCTTATATCCTTCAATGATCTGTGCATTCCCTACGACAACGCCTAAACGAGCGCCAGCCATTCCATACGTCTTCGAAAACGAATTGAGCTCCACACCGACTTCTTTCGCTCCGGCATAAGATAAAAAGCTTTTTCCTAATGTGCCGTCAAACACTAATTCACTGTATGCATTATCATGAATGACCGCAATATCCCAACGTTTGGCAAAAGCGATCAACTCTTCATAAAATGCGTCATTTGCGATTGCTCCCGTAGGATTGTTCGGATACGAAACAATCATCAATGAAGCTTTTTTCGCAATTTCTTCTGGAATCTCATCAAAGCGGATGAGATACTCATCTTCTTCACGCATCGGCATGAACCAAACATTTGCCCCAGCTAAACGCGGTCCATCCGCAAAGATCGGATAATATGGGTTAGGAACCAGCACGTAATCGCCTGGATCGCAGATGGTCAATGCGATGTTGGCAAGTGCCTCCTGTGAACCTTGTAAGGTCAATACTTCTTTTGAAGCATCTAAGCAAACGTCATAACGGCGCTGATACCATTGCGTGATTGCTTCTTGCAGCTGAGGAAGATCATGGATCGCATAACGATAGCTTTCCGGTTTCTCCACTTCTTTGCATAAGGTATCCACGATATGGGAAGCTGGCGCGATATCCGGTGAACCAATTGAAAAATCGATCATCGTTTTTCCTAACGCCTGTTGCCTTTTCTTCTCTTCATCTAATTTTGTAAAAATGGAAGGACGAAAACATTCCATTCGTTTTGCACGCTTCATCTTTTCTGCCTGCCTTTCTATGTTTCACTATATCTCTCTCATTATAACACACTCTGTTCTCTGACATCGAATGCCTTCGCACAAAAAAAACAGCGTTCTTCGCTGTCTTTTTTACTTAAGTCCGTATTTCTTATTGAACTTCTCAATACGTCCCTGTGCTGCTGCAAAACGCTGACGTCCAGTAAAGAATGGGTGGCAGTTTGAACAAGTATCCACACGCAGTTCTTTTTTTGTTGAGCCAGTTTCGAACTCAGCACCGCAGGAAGTACATTTTACCATCACACGATGATACTCTGGATGAATTCCGTTTTTCATTTTCATACTCTCCTTCCGCCTTAGACCTCGGGTGGGTCCAAAGTAAGTGCGCATATATTATAACAAGGCTTTCGTAAATAAGCAACTGCATTTTTAAAGAAAACGAATGGCTTTTTTGTTTGCTTTTTTGTTTGTTGCATCTGTGATAAAATGGAAAACGATGAAAGGAGTTTTTATGAACCGATTCTATGGTCATTTCAAAACGATTACCCATCATAAGCTCAAAGTAACTGCGCTTTGTTTTCGTTGTGGTTTATATGCACAAGGAATCAAGCATGACTTATCCAAATATTCACCCGTTGAGTTTTGTTCCGGCGTCCGTTATTTTCAAGGAAATCGCAGTCCAATCGATAAAGAAAAGGAAATCAAAGGATATTCGATGGGATGGCTGCATCACAAAGGTAGAAATAAGCATCATTGGGAGTATTGGTTAGATAATGGTAAGCATGGTGTCCACCCTTTAGAGATGCCGATTCGTTACGTTGTAGAGATGTTTTGCGACCGGGTTGCTGCCTCACAGATCTATCAAAAAGAGCACTATACAGATGACAGTGCCCTTCAATATTATATTAACGGAAGAGATCATATCATGATTCATCCCAATACAGATCAATTGATCCTGCATCTGTTGACACATCTAAGCGAACATGGGCTAGATGCAACGATCAATCATATCCGAAAAGACATTTTGCATAATCGTTAAACGCCAAATGGCGTTTTTTTATTGCCAACGGTAATGAGCGACGACGCGTTGATTCTGCAATTCATCGCGTTCTCTGGCGCCCCACGCATCAAAATGGATCAGAAAGGGATACCCTTGATAATTTCTTCGATCACTACAGATGCCGATATGCTGTGGATAGATGACAATATCTCCAGGTTGCCAATCTTGCGGATCTTCAAAGGTAATCGTCAATGATTGCGCATGTCGTTTAAAAAACACCTGCAAATTGTCGACACGGCGAAAATCGATATTCGGATCAGGAACCACGATTGCATACGCATCTGGATCTGCGGCAATATCTTCATCAATTTGATCTTTCAAACAATAACCTGCCGCATCAAAAGCCGAAATGACCAAATCACAACATACACCATAACCGTCATCCGGATATCCTTGTGCATAATAACGACTGCCGTACAATGGTCTGCTTTCGACATATGCCCTTGCACCTAATACAAAATCGTGTGCATCATCTATGCCATTCCCATTTGCATCTCGTTCACTGATAATTTCATGAATATGCAAACTTTGCGCATCGACACTTCGATCCCACATTCCTAAAAAGTCACTGACTGCCACGAACAGTACAAATATGCTGCCGACACAAAACCAAGTTCCCCATCGTTTCATTTGTTCACCTATTTTATAATCAGGATTCGCTTTCTTCCAAACCGCCGATCATTTCTAAGATACGATTGAGATCCTCAACATTTTCATAATGAATCATGATTTGATTGTGATCGATTTTTACTGTTGTCTGAAACCGATCTTCTAAACGATGACAAACCGCATCCATATAGATATCCCGCGGTTTTTCTTTTTTCTTTTCCTTCGGTTTCTGAATCTCCTTCACCATTTTTTCAGCTGCGCGTACGCTTAACTGTTCCTTGATGATCTTTTTCGCTAACTCCTCCATCACTTGCGAATCATTGAGTGCTAACAAAGCACGTGCATGTCCCATTGACAACTGATGATTCATCACATATCCTTGCAAACTTGCAGGCAATTTCAATAAACGCAGTGTATTAGCAACATGTTCTCTTGACTTTCCAATACGGGAAGCTAATTCTTCCTGCGTATAGCCGACTTTTTGGATCATCTTCTCATAAGCTTTTGCTTCCTCGATCGCATTGAGATCCTCACGTTGAATATTTTCCAACAAAGCGATTTCCATCATCTGCTGATCGTCAAACTCCATAAGAATTGCTGGTATCTTTTCCAGACCAGCAATCTTACTTGCACGAAGGCGTCGCTCTCCAGCGATCAATTCATAACCATTGATTGATTTTTTAACCAAGATTGGAGTGAATACACCATGTTGTTGAATGGACTGCGCCAATTCTTTCAACCGATCATCATCAAAATTCTTACGTGGCTGATATGGATTGGGGCGTACTTCATCAAGAGGTACTTCAAAACGTCCACTGACATGCGTATCCGCTTTCCCTTGCTGAATATCCTCTAACACTTCGCTGACATCTTCCCCAAAAATGGCGGCAAGCCCCTTGCCCAGACGTGCTTCGCTCTTTTTTGCCATTCTGCCACCTCCTATTTCTTATTCTGTTTTACTACTTCATTTGCCAAACCGGCATACGCTTTTGCGCCTTCACAACGCACATCATATTCAAAGATCGATTTCCCTCGTGATGGTGATTCACTCAGTTTTACATTACGCGGTATGTAATGGTGATAAACCCGATCTTTAAAGTGCTGACGAACTTCCTGTTGCACCTCGACGGATAACTTTGTACGCGCATCATACATCGTCAATAGCACACCTTCGATCATCAAATGTGGATTAAATAACTGTTGCACCAAACGAATTGTCAGCAACAACTGTGTCACACCTTCCAATGCATAGTATTCGCATTGTACCGGAATGATGACTGAATCCGCAGCTGTAAGCGCGTTGGTATTCAATAAGCCCAAAGAAGGCGGACAATCAATAATGATATAATCGTAGCGATCACGTATCAGCTCTAATTTCTTTTTCAGCAGTTCTTCTTTTCCCGCCTCAAACTGTACCATTTCCAGATCTGCACCCGCAAGAGAGATATTCGCAGGTATGATGTCGATTGGCGGTTTGCTGAGATGTTCAATGACTTCATCCGGACCATAATCTTCCATCAGCATATTGTATACAGTTAGCTGGTTTTCCGCTTTTGCTGCGCCAACTCCCTGTGAAGCGTTCCCCTGCGGATCAAAATCAACAAGCAGTACTTTATTTCTTAAATAACCGAGTCCTGCTGCAAGATTAATTGCGGTCGTCGTCTTTCCAACACCGCCTTTTTGGTTTGAAATCGCAATGATTTTTCCCATATCTTCACGTCCTTCTCACTATTTTGGAAAATGAAGCGTAACGATGACTTCATCCTCTTCTTCACTTATTTCGCGGCGAATGGAAATACCGCTTTTTTCGATCATCGCTACTGCCTGATCGATCGTATTTAAACCAATCTTGATGTTTCGCGTCAAGCCTTTGAACACTTTCTTTTGTTTGCTTGGCTTCTCTACCATCGTCTTTTCAATCATCTTTTCACTTTGGGCAACGGTCATTCCTTTTTTGACGATGGTTTCCATCGCTCCTTGTTGTTTTTCTTTTGGCAAAGCCAACAAAGCACGCGCATGACGCTCACTGATCTTTCGAGCTGTCACCGCCTGCTGCACTTCTTCATCCAGCTGCAATAAACGAATCTTATTGGCAATGGAACTTTGACTTTTCCCGATCTTAAGTGCCAGCTGCGATTGATTCATCCCACTTGTCTTCATGATCTGCACATAGGCCTTTGCTTCTTCAATCGCACTGAGATTTTCTCGCTGTATATTCTCTACGAGCGCCATCTCTGCCATCTGCATCTCATCTGCATCAATGACCACGACCGGTATCTCGATCATGCCCGCAATCTTCATCGCACGATATCTTCTCTCTCCGGCAACAATTTCATAACCATCCTGTTCTTTTCGAACAGTGATCGGATGGATCAAACCATTTTCGCGAATCGACTGTGACAGTTCCATCAACGCTTCATCATCAAAATCAATGCGGGGCTGATATGGATTTGGTTTGATTTCGTCGATGGAAACGATCCTCGTTTCTCTCATTCTATCATCTCCTACAATGGGTGTTTCTTTATCTGTCCATAATTACGCGGATATCTTTTATCAGTTGCGCGTTGCTTACGATAAAACAAATTGATGCGCAATGAGCCATCGCTCAAACGCGTTTCTTCCTGCTTTTCTAAACAAGCCCCTAACTTTTCGATTGCCTGTTGCGCAAGCAAGACTTCTTCTCTTGCGCCAGGACCTTTCATAGCGATAAACAAACCGCCAACTTTCACTAAAGGCAAACACAGCTCGCTTAAAACCGGTAAAGCAGCAACCGCTCTTGCGGATACGATATCAAAGCTTTCACGGTGTTTTAACGCATAATCCTCTGCCCGTTCATGCAGACAACGCACACCGCTTAGCTGCAGTTCTTTGCATAATTCCTCTAAAAAACGGATTCGTTTTGCCAACGGCTCCAAGATCACCACTTCTAACTCAGGATGAAGGATCTTGACTGGAATACTTGGAAAACCGGCACCGGCGCCTACATCGCAAAGTGTTTTTGCTTCCACCTTCAAGAAAGGAAGAAGCGAATCATAAAAATGCTTTTCATAGACCGCGTGTTCTTCAACAATTGCCGTCAAATTCATCTTTTCATTCCAACTAGCCAACATCTTCGCATACATGGCAAACTGTTCTTGTTGCCGTTTTGAGAGCGTGAATCCTTTTTCTTCTAGTCGTTGTACGAATGTTTCTTTGGTAAATATCTCCATTCAATTCCCCCAGTAGATATATTATAACAAACTTATCATTCAATCAAAATAGTAAGTTTCGCCAGTTTGCTCTACGTAATTTCTGTAAATAAAATGCACTCCCTATGGTATACTGTGATTAGGTTTTATGCAACCTTCTTTTTAGGAAATATATAAATGAGAAGAAAAGAATATTGTTTCATATAGGATCTCATTTCTAAAATACTCCTTTCTTAGCATGAACCCAAAGCATCACGACGATAAATACACGAACAAAAAAGAGAACAGCATTTGTGTTCCCTTTTCTCTCTATGATTACACGAGTAGTGTTTTCGCTCAAGGCTAACAATCTGCTGTTTCCCATCCTGCGTGTACGAATAGTCAGGCAGTTTCCTTGCGGATCACACGGATTTCGAAGAAGAACTCTTCTTCAGCAATTGTCTTTTGTCATTTGTAGCGATCATCGATTGTTCTTCACACATCGGCTTTCTATCGTCATGTTCCCACCACTCTCTTTATATTGCTACTTCTTTGTTCACTTTTATTATAACGAAGGAGAGCAAAAGAAAAAGATGAATGGAAAAATAAGTTTGAATAGCGGTAAAACCTGCACATAAATAAAGAAGGAAGGATCATTATGAAAAAAAATATCATCATTATTGCAACCGGTGGAACAATTGCCGGTCAAGGAGAGATAGGAAAAGCTGCTGATTATCAAGCAGGAAGAATCGATGTCAGCAACATTGTATCAAGCATCCCGGCAATCAGCGAACTCGCACATCTGACGACCATTCAGATGTGCAATGTGGACAGCAACGATATGGATGAAGAAAAATGGCTGAAACTAAGAGATCTCATCAACTGCTATGGCGCCGATCCTAGTGTCGATGGTATCGTAGTGACCCATGGAACCGACACATTAGAAGAAACAGCCTTCTTCTTAAATCTGACGATCAACCACCACAAACCTGTCGTATTAACCGGCTCGATGCGACCTGCTACTGCAACTAGCGCAGATGGTCCGATGAATTTATATCAGGCCGTCGCTCTCGCCGCAAGCGAAGAAGCAAAACGAGCAGGCGTATTAGCTGTTTTTTCTGATACGATTTATTCTGGCAGAGATATTCAAAAGATCAACAGTTATAAGACCGATGCTTTTGAGATCGGTGATTTTGGTTGTTTAGGTTACATGCGTGATGATCAGGTCTATTTTTTAAGCAAGACTGAAAAACCGCATACCGCCGATTCTATTTTTGCCAAACAAGCATTTTCTTCTCTGCTAAAGGTGGGGATCGCTTATTATCACTGTGGCGCAGACAGTGAATTATTAGCGGAGATCAGTCGCCATTGTGAGGGTTTGATCATCGCTGGCAGTGGCAGTGGAAATTACAGCAGCACATGGAAACAACAACTGCATCTACTGAGTCAAGAAAAAGTCATCGTACGCTCTAGTCGTGTCTTACAAGGAATCGTTTTCGATTCTCCTTTCTTTGATCCATCGAGAGAAACGATTCCTTCTTATACGCTTTCTCCACAAAAAGCTCGTATATTATTGATGCTTGCTCTTACGATCACCAAAGATCGACAAAAGATCCGTGAATTCTTTGAAACCTATTAAAAACGAAGGCGCTGTCTCATCACAACGCCTTCTCTTTTTTCATTATTCATTTTTTAGGTTTCCATCTCTGCAACATCTTTCCTTCCTTGTCACGTGAGATTGGAACCTTTTCTTTAATTTCTTCCATGAACATCGTTATTGTTTTGCTTGCTGCATCTCGTATGCAGAACGATCAATCGTATCTGCATGAATTCTTTGATCTTCATGAAATATCATCCGGATTTTGGTTCCTGCTTACACAGGCCTTCCTTTTGATGTTTCCCACACCATAGTTTTTATTTGCCGGATGATCGAGATTCCGGCTTCTTTATATTGTCATCTTCCCACCGCTCTCATTTATATACTTCGATCTCTTTTTCTACTTTCATTATAGTCAATCTATTGATGATTGATAGCTTTTCGGCAAAACTGCATCTATTTTTGGAAAAATCCGCATCAATATTCGTTGCGTTCGACAATTCCCAAAAAACGCTGTCGATTCGAACGGGACAAAGGCAGCTGTTCTTGCTGATCCAACAGCACCATATCACCTTCTACACCAAATACATGGTGCATATTTACCAGAAATGAAGCGTGAATTCGCTGAAATCCGTAAGGTGCAAATCGCTTTTCCATTTCATTCATGCTGGCGCGCTCGCTGAACAATCCTCTGCGCGTATGAAAGCACACCAGTTTTTCCTCTTTCGAAAGATAATAGATGTCATTGATATTTAAGATCACTTTTACTTTGTTGTAAGAGAAGACATACTCTTCTTTTCCTGACAGACGATGCGATAATTTATCTGTCAACGCAAAAAGATCCTGGTTGATCTGTGCAGCACGGATCACAAAGATCTGATGACGATCATCCATGACCTGCTGCATCGTTCCATGATCAACATATAATACGATACGATCTTCATAAGGTCTTACAAATACGCTTTCAATGCGCGGGTTATTAAACTTTTCATGAAGGATGACCACATCAAAATGCTCTTGTTGCTGTGCTGCAGCTAATTCACTTGCTTTTAAATAACAGCGAAACAACCATTCTCGATCCTTTAACAGCATTCCTAATGCATAGATGATGTCCTTTGCCGTCGTTTCGTTTTCAAGCAATGCAATTTTGATCATAAGATTCACCCTCCTTCTCATTCTTATTATAAAGCATTCCTAAGGAAATTGCAGTGTTTTTCCCTTTGCTTTCCCACAAGAAAAGGCCAAACGATGCGTAATGCAAACGTTTGACCTCAGCTTAATCTTGAATCGTCTCTCGCCAGATTTTTGCCCCTAAACTGCTTAATTTACCATCCAGATCTTCATAGCCACGATCGATATGGTAAATATCATGGATCTCTGTGATTCCCTCTGCAATCAGCCCTGCAATGACCAACGCTGCACCACAGCGAAGATCTGTCGCGACAACTTCCGTACCGCTTAATTTTACCGGACCGTTGATAAAACAGCTAGGAACCATGACATCGATATGAGCTCCCATCTTCTTCAACTCACCACAGTGCTTGAATCGTTCCGGATAGATCGTCTCCGTAATGATCGATTGTCCATGCGCCTGTGTTAACAGCGTCGTTAACGGCTGTTGAATATCCGTCGCAAATCCCGGATAAGGCTTTGTCTTGATCGCCGTGCCTTTCAGGTTATCCTTCATTCCATGCACGATTACGCGATCGACATCAATTTCCAAATCAATACCGATTTCATCCAGCTTCATCAACAGAGAATCCAGATGCTGCGGAATGATATTTTCAATGATCATCTCATCTGCTGCTGCGGCTGCCAAAACAACATAAGTGGCCGCTTCGATCCGGTCTGGGATGATCTCGTGGAAACACCCCATCAGTTTATCAACGCCATCGATTGTGATCACACTGGTTCCCATACCGCGAATACGCGCACCCATTTTATTCAGCATGGTCGCAATATCGATGATCTCCGGCTCTTTTGCCGCATTTTCGATCGTGGTGCGTCCCTTTGCATAAACAGCAGCCATCATGATGTTGATCGTTGCCCCTACGCTCGATATATCTAAAAAGATCTTATTTCCAACGAGTTCCTTCGCCTCGATGATATAAGAGCCTCGCTCATATTGAACTGTTGCCCCTAAAGCCTCAAATCCTTTTAGATGAAGATCGATCGGACGAGGGCCTAGATAACATCCACCTGGCATTTTCATCTCGACACGCCCATATTTACCCAACAATGCACCCATAAAATAATAAGATGCTCTTAACTTTGAAACAGATTCTCCAACCAATGGACGGTTTTCCATCTTCGTTGGATCAATGATAATGATATCGTTCTGCTTTTTTGTCACTTCTACACCTAGTTCATTCAATAGGACGGATAAAGAGCGAACATCTGAAATGCTCGGTACACCACATATCGTTACAGGTCCATATGACAATACAGCAGCAGGGATCAATGCAACGGTCGCGTTCTTTGACCCGCTGATACGTACGCTGCCATTTAGTCGGTGTCCTCCTTCAATCTTAATCACTTCTTCCATGTCTTAAAGACACTCCTTCCGTTTCCTCTATAAATATATGATAACATAGAATATGTGTTAGCATATATTAAACATAATCTTTCTTATTATAAATCATTTTCCAAAAGAGTTCTACATCATGGTGAGATTTCCAATGTTTCCCCTTGTTTCTTTTTTTCTTTTTTTCTCTAGCATACAGGAAGAAAATGTAAACGGATGCATCCAGATTCCGTCGATTTCTGGTGAATCCATTTATTTACAAAGGCTGTGTTCCAGTTCTTTTTTAGATTTTACCATAGTATAACCGCCTAATTTTTGATATAATAGCGTAAGTATTTCATATTTATAAGGAGGAATTTTATGAGAAAAATCGCTTTTGATAATGATGCTTATCTCAAAATGCAATCTCAACACATCATGGAACGGATTCATTCCTTTGACAATAAATTGTATTTAGAGTTTGGCGGCAAATTATTCGACGATACGCACGCTTCGCGCGTGCTTCCTGGATTTTTGCCCGACAGCAAATTAAAAATGCTGTTGCAGCTAAAAGAACACGTAGAGATCGTTATCGCGATCTGTGCCAGTGATATTGAGAAGAACAAACTTCGTCATGATCTGGGAATCACCTATGATGATGAAGTATTGCGACTGATTGATTCTTTTCGCTCCGTCGGTCTTTATGTCGGCAGTGTCGTATTAACACGTTATGACAAACAGGCAAGAGCCGAAGCCTTCCGTCAGCGCTTGCAGCGTATGGGTGTTCCAGTCTATCTTCACTATGCGATTGAAGGCTATCCCAATGATGTAAAAACAATTATTTCAGAACATGGTTTCGGCGTAAATGATTATATCGAAACCAGCAAACCATTAGTCGTCGTGACTGCGCCAGGGCCTGGTTCAGGAAAGATGGCAACATGTCTATCACAGCTTTATCATGAACATAAACGCGGTATTCAAGCAGGTTATGCAAAATTTGAAACATTCCCGATCTGGAACTTACCGTTAAAGCATCCCGTCAACCTTGCTTATGAAGCAGCAACAGCTGATCTCAACGATATCAACATGATCGACCCTTTCCATTTGGAAGCCTATGGAAAGACGACGGTCAATTACAATCGAGATGTAGAAATCTTTCCAGTTTTAAAAGCGATGTTTACTTCCATCTATGGAAAGAGTCCTTATCAGTCACCGACGGATATGGGTGTCAACATGGCCGGCAACTGCATCATCGATGATGAAGCTGCACGTGAAGCAAGCGCAAACGAAATCGTGCGCCGTTATTATCAAGCAAAGCTGGATCTCAAACGCGGACGTGCCAGCGAAGAGATGGTTGAAAAAATTCAGCTCATTCTGTCGCAGGCAAACATCACGGAAGACGTTCGTCCATGCATCGCTGCTGCGAATAAAAGAGCACAAGAAACAGATGGCCCTGCAGTTGCTATCGATTTGGGTGCTACGATCGTCACTGGACGTACAACAGATCTTTTAGGTGCCAGCAGTGCTGCCTTATTAAACGCATTAAAGACATTGGCGAAGATCGACGATTCGATTCCTTTGATCTCGCCAAGTATCATCGAACCGATTCAACGCTTAAAGGTCACCTCATTAGGCAACCGCAATCCACGATTGCATACCGACGAGGTCTTGATTGCTCTGTCAATTTCTGCCACGACAAACCCATTATCGCATTTGGCTTTGCAGCAATTACCAAAATTAAAGGGCTGCGATGTACATAGTTCCGTAATCTTATCAGATGTCGATAGTGGTGTCTTCCGCAAATTGAATATGTACCTGACCTGTGAAGATCAGTATCAAAGCAAATCTTCTCTCTATCACAAGTTTTAAAGCCGTTTAAAAACGGCTTTCAGCTTGTTGACAAACTATATACTTAAAAAGTATGGAAAAATAATTCGATAAAAGTGGTGATTATCAACCATTTTTCAGGTAATTTTAGACAAATAATGGCTTAAGATTGCCTGTTTTTTCTTTAAAAGTGGAGATTAAAAAAGACCGTATGACAAAGTCTGCTCAAAGAGCGACTTTGTCAACGGTCTGAAAGCCGTTTAAAAACGGCTTTTTTTGTCAATGAGTTTTTCTTTACATTCAAGGGAAATTCCGTTATACTGCTTATAGTTAGTTATAGCTAACTATATAGGAGGGATTCTATTTGCTGTCGACAGTATTTTCAATCACTGCCTTGATCGCTTTTCTTTTCTGCATGATTCCCGCTTTTGTCCCTGTTTTTTTAAAAAAGCGGTTCCCATTGATCAGGCAAGCAAAAAAATATCATGTATACAGTGCGATCGTCACTGTTGTATGTGCATTCTTTCACGCCTATGTATCCGAACCTTCCATCGCTGCTTACAGTGGAAAGCTTGCGATGGTATGGGTAATGGTACTGATATTGCTGGCTCTGCCACTTACGAGACAAAAAGGAACTCTATGGAAAAAGCTTCATCGTAAGTTATCCTTCTTGGTTCTCTTTTTCCTATTTCTGCATGTTATCCATGCCCTCATTTGCTAAATCTTATCTGCAAATGATCTTTTGATGGAACGGAAGACTTCTAGCAAGTCTTTTTTTCGTATGCTACAATAAAAGCGATTTTTAAGTAGAGGAGGTCTTTCCATGAAAGAAATAAAAAGCGTAGGTATCATTGGCAGAGGTGCAATCGGTTCTCTCTATGGTTCTTTGTTCATGAAAAATCAGTTTCCATCCTATTACTTTATCGTTGATCCTATACGTAAAGAAAAATATGAGCATACTCCTTTTTTTGTCAATGGTGAAGCCATCGCTTTTCCATATGTAGAAAAGGGACACACATTCGACTTGATCATGATCACTACTAAATTTTCCGGTTTAGCTTCTGCCTTGCGTCAGATCCGTCCTTTTGTTGGTGATGAAACGATCCTATTGTCGTGTCTAAACGGTATCAGTAGCGAAACGATCTGCAGAGAACTATACCCGCAGGATCAAGTGATCCGCTGTATCGTACAAGGAATGGACGCTACCTATCTGGAAAATGAGATGCATTATACCAAAGTTGGTGAAATTCTGTTTGAGCAGAAAATGACACACAGCTTGACGCCCTCCATGCGTTGGAAACCTTTTTTTCTTCCCAGCACATCCCTTATCGGATATGCAACGATATCTTACGCGAGCAATGGAACAAATTGATGTTAAACTGTGGGATCAATCAGGTATGTGCACGCTATGTTTGCGGTTATGGTCCTTGCCAAAGCAACGGTGCGCATCAGCAAGAATTTATAAGAGCGATGGAAGAGGTAAAACTGGTAGCGAATGCACAAGGGATCGCCTTAACGCAAGAGGATATCGAACAATGGATTCGCTTGGTCGATTCTTTAGCAGCCGACAGCATGCCTAGCATGGCACAAGACATTCTAGCAAAACGAAAGACAGAACTCGCTTTATTTTCTGGAACGATCCTTCCCCTGGCACGTCATCATCAGCTGTCCGTTCCAACGTTACAGACCTTATATACGGAGATCAGTAAACGGGAAGAAGAATTTGAAACTCTTGGATCATAAAAAAAACTGCTTTACGCAGTTTTTTTAATTATTATTCTGCTTTACCAGCAGAACCAAACTGATTCATCATAGCCATAACTTTTGCTTTGATTGCATCAGCTCCTGGTTTCAACAGTTTACGAGGATCATATCCTTTGCCTTGCTGATCTTTTCCTTCTTCGATGTATTTACGAGTTGCTGCAGCAAATTCCAACTGTAACTCCGTATTTACGTTGATCTTAGAAACACCTAATGTAATTGCTTTCGCAATCTGATCAGCAGGGATACCGGAACCACCGTGTAATACCAATGGTTTACCATTTGTAACAGCCTGGATTTCACCTAAACGATCAAAGCTCAAACCAGCCCAGTTTGCAGGGTATTTACCATGGATGTTACCAATACCAGCTGCTAAGAAGTCAACGCCTAATTCAGCAATCGTCTTGCATTCCTGAGGATCTGCCAATTCACCAGCAGAAACGACACCGTCTTCTTCACCGCCGATACCGCCAACTTCACATTCAATAGAGATACCTTTTGAATGAGCCAAAGCGATCATTTCTTTTGATTTTTCCAAGTTTTCTGCAAATTCATAATGAGAACCATCAAACATTACAGAAGTGAATCCAGCTTCGATACAAGCTTTTGCACCTTCGTAAGAACCGTGATCCAAGTGCAGTGCTACTGGAACTGTGATTCCCATGCTGTCGTGAATTTCTTTCACCATAGCTGCCACTGTCTTGAAACCGCACATGTACTTAGCTGCGCCTTCCGATACACCTAACATAACTGGTGATTTTGCTTCTTCAGCTGCTGCTAAAATAGCTTTTGTCCACTCCAAGTTGTTGATGTTGAACGCACCGATCGCATAATGCCCTTCGTGAGCTTTGTTAATCATTTCAGTTGCGGATACTAACATAATCTATTTCCTCCTTCATATGTTGCTTCACACATAATATAATACTTCATTTTCTTGCATTTGTTAAGTAGAGCTCTTCAAAAAAACCGAATAATTCCATGGGCTGAAGTGAAAAGTTTATTTCCACTTTAAATAGTGAGAAGTAGATTTTAGTCTT
>CBCTZR010000036.1:0-20286 GCA_965151435.1 uncultured Merdibacter sp.
CACCTGATAATTTAAAGGCGTACCTTCAAACACCCACACGATAGTTTAAATTACCCTTTTTAATAGAACAAGAAACTCAATAACGGTGTCAGATGCAAGAGCACTGGTGCTAAGATCAAAGAGATGACCGACATCAATTTGATCAAGATATCCATTGCTGGACCTGCTGTATCTTTGAAAGGATCACCGACTGTATCACCTGTAACAGCTGCTTTATGTGCTTCGCTACCTTTTCCTCCGCAGTTCCCGCTTTCGATATACTTCTTTGCATTATCCCATGCACCGCCAGCATTTGCCATGAATACCGCTAACATGATAGCAGACAACAGGGCGCCTAACAACATGCCGCCCAATCCTTTGGTTCCTAGCAACAGCCCGATGATGACAGGTGAAAAAACAGCGATCAGACCAGGAACGATCATTTCACGCAAAGCTGCACGCGTTGAGATATCCACGCATTGTGCATAATCCGGCTTACTTGTTCCCTCCATGATGCCTGGATCTTCTTTAAACTGCCGTCTGACTTCATCGATCATATGATTCGCAGCCGTTCCGACTGAGCGGATGGTCAACGCGGTGAAGAGATATGGCAACATCGCTCCGATCATCAAGCCGACGATAACCCCTGGTTCTAAAAGGGAAATCACTTCTAAGCCAGCAGCTTGAGCATAAGCGACGATCATGGCTAGTGCAGTAAAAGCTGCACTTCCGATACAAAAGCCCTTACCTACAGCGGCAGTCGTATTACCGACAGAATCCAAACGATCGGTAATACTGCGAACTTTTTCATCCAAATTTGCCATTTCTGCAATTCCACCAGCGTTATCTGCAATCGGTCCATACGCATCGACAGAGACTGTAATGCCAGTTGTCGACAGCATACCGACTGCTCCAAGCGCAATACCATACATACCAAAGAATAAATAGCTAAACACGATTCCGGCACCTAGCAACAATACCGTCAGCATCGTTGATTTCATGCCGATGCTAAAGCCGGAAATGATATTCGTCGCATGGCCGGTTAAGCTTTGTTCTGCAATCTCTTTGACATGATGATGTTCATCACTTGTATAGTATTCTGCGATCTTACCGATTAATACACCAACGATCAGTCCAGAGAAGACGGATAGAAACGGATGCAGCGTATGGAAGATCGCTGAAGAAGCTGCGAATGATCCCACCAGAACAAAGCCAGTTGCCACATAAGTTGCGATAGACAAGGCACGCTGCGGATTATTCCATGTCCGCACACGAATAAACGATTGTCCGGCGATGGCAGCAATGATACCAAGGGCAGCAATGATAAATGGGAATATAGCTGCCTGCAAGCTGGCATCTTTTCCACCTACACTGACGACCAATCCTAAAGATACAGCAGAAACAAGTGCCCCTACATAAGATTCACACAGGTCAGATCCCATACCGGCAATATCCCCGACATTATCGCCTACGTTATCAGCAATTACCGCTGGATTACGCGGATCATCTTCCGGAATACCGGCTTCCACTTTTCCAACCAGATCCGCTCCAACATCCGCTGCTTTGGTATAAATTCCACCGCCAACACGGGCAAACAACGCTATAAATGAACAACCCAGGCTATAGCCTGCAACAACCGGTATTGCCGCGTGGATATCCTGCAAGAGAAATAAGAATAACAAGAACATGGCAGCTAAACCAAGCAGACCAAAACCAACGACACATAATCCTAATACAGAACCACCGTTAAACGCGATATGAAGAGCCTTCCCCATACCATGTGCATTTGCCCCTTGCGCCACACGTGCATTTGCAGCTGTTGCTGCTTTCATGCCGATGAAACCGGCAATACCGCTACAAAGCGTTCCGACAACAAAACAGATCGCGCCATTTATACCGACACCATCAATTCCGCGCAAAGCCGGAATCAATCCAAGTGAGCCAAGAAGAATGGCCACCGCTACGATAAAAAGTGAGATGATCTTATATTCACGCTTTAAAAAAGCCATTGCTCCTTCATAGATAAAAGAAGACAATTCTTTTAAGCGATCACTTCCAACCTCCTCACTTTTTACGCTTTGATAGAGCGTCCACGCATAAAAAAGCGCAGCTAAAGAAATGACGATGACCACGATCAAAAACGTGATCAACTGGTCTTGATTCATTTCCATATGATTTTCCCCTTCTTTCAATAATATGTAAGCGTTATCACTATTATAACTCATTTTTTAATTTTTGCAATCAAGAATAGTACGCGTTTTATTGATAACAAAAAAAGGTGCACCTTCGCACCTTTTTACTTTCGTTGTAAAGCTCCTTTGCACTGTACTGCCTGCGCTGCCAGCGCATTTGCCTTTTTCAGCATGTTTTCCACATCTATCTGCTGTTGCAGCATTGCTAAACAAGCACCGGCATGCGCATCTCCTGCCCCAATGGTATCCACCACTTTACAAGGACTTGCAGGTGCATAGATCAAATGTTTACCATCGTAAGCCATACTTCCTCTTTCTCCCATCGTGACGATGACGAGTGCTTTGCTGCGCGCATACGCCTGCTGTATAGCTGTTTCAGGAGAATCGCACCCCATCAGCGCACACACTTCCGCTTCATTCATATGCAGAATCGGATGCATTTCATAAAGCGTACGCCAACAGCTTGCCGATAGCCGTTCTGCTCTTGGTCCTGGAGCGAAAAACAAGCGAATGGAAGGGTAGTTCTTTAAAATGGTCAACAAGCGCTGATTCTGTGTTTCTTCCAGATCGATCCCACAAAGATATACACAGCGAATTGCAGAAAGATCAAACGCTTCAATCATTGCGAAAGGATAATGATATTCCCCACCATGCACGGACAGAAAACTTCGTTCCCCATCTTTTTCAACCAAGCAATAACAACAACCGTTTTCTTCTGAACAACGTTCGATGATGATGCCCTTATCATCTTCGATCTGCTGCTGAAGAACCTGTGCATAAATACCAGTGCCCATGCGGGTAAGCAAGCATGGAGAAGGATCTAAGGTAGTCATCGCCTGATAGACGTTATATGCGCATCCTCCTACCGCAAATTGCTGCTGAAAGACATTTACATCTTGTGTTCGAACAGGTAAGCGATCTATCTGCAAACGTATATCTAATGTCAGCGATCCTATGATCAACGTTTTGCAGGAATCAGGTAAAGTACACATATTCATCGTCATGCTGTGCCAGTTCTTCCCGTTGAATCTCTTCTAATGCACAGACTTCTCCTCCATAACCCTCATCATATTCCACTATCACCTTACCGCTGATGCGTATCCAGCACAGAGGCTTTGGTTTTAGTTGCTTCGTATAAACCCATAAACCGATCAAAGAAGTATCATCGCTGCAACAAACCATCGCTTCTCTTCCTAACACATATCCATTTGGTTTATATAGATCGACCGGATACACTTTTGCATTATAGATCAGTGTTTTCCCTTCATATTTATGCGGATGTTCCAATGCATCCATATACCAGATCCCATAATCATAATCTTCCAATACGATCGTATCAGCAGAAACATCGAAAGGAAGTTCTTCTTCCTTGGCAGTACGAATCGTATGATCTTTATTCTCGTAGATCAACTGTGCCTGTTTGTTCATCGCTTTGATATTATTACGCAAATATAAGGTTCTCGTCGATTCATCACAACGATTAAAGATGATCGTTTCACTATGACGCAACTGCTCATATAAAATGCTTCTCATATTGTTCAAATAAAGGTCAAAAGTCGATGCGTCCACCGTCGATAAGATTTGTACTAAGACCCATCGCAGCGGCATTTCCACATCAAGGAATTGATCAACGCTCCACATCCCATTAAATTCGATCATGACACAATCTGGATGAAACAGCTGTTCGCATTTTGCAAGAAACGCTGCATTTAATTTTTCGAAAGCATTTACAGAGACCACGGTCGCATGTACGCGCTGTGCCAAACTCTTTGTGTAACGCACCTCTCCATCTTCACACAAAAGAATCAGCGTCTTCTCCCCCTTTGTATGAAAACCTGGATCCAGCAATGTTTCTTGGATCAACGTCGTCTTACCGCTTTCCAAAAATCCGCTAAACAGATATACAAGACATTCTGCCATCTCTATTCAACCTCAATCTGGAAAGACGCATCTTCTTCATCCGCAGGCTTTCGTTCTCCTTCAAACAGACGTTCCAGCGCCTCTTCATTCAAATTTGCGCCAATGACACAATAGCGACCCGCATACGTCGGTGCACCTTCTCTTATTTCATATTCTTGCGGTGTCACATCGAAATAATACCATGTGGTCTCTCCTTGTACCATTCCCTTTGCACGAAGCACCTGTCCATAGCATTCACTTTTAGATAAAGCTTTGCCAATTGCCTCGATCTGTTCTAGCGTATACGTACGAACCGTTTCTTTTCCCCAACTGGTAAATATCTCATCCGCATGATGATGGTGATGATGGTGGTCATGGTGATCGTGTGTCTCATGATGGTGATCATGATGATGGTCATGATCATGAGAATGTCCACATACTTCACAGATTTCTTCTTCCTCCATAAGTTCTTTGCGCAAATCGCCCGCTTGGTTCATCGCCTGTTGAATATCCATTCCTGTTAACTGTTCCCATGGTGTCGTCACGATTGGTGCTTTCTCATTTAATTTACGCAACAAACTTACGCTTTCTTCGATCTGTTGAGCTGTGGCATTCTGTGTACGGCTCAAGATTAAAGCATCCGCATATGCAATCTGATTATCAAAAAACTCTCCAAAGTTTTTTTGATACAAGACGCATTTTAACACATCGACCACCGTACAGCTGCTACCAAGCGTTAAAGCATCCGATCCATTGATCACCGCGCGTTTTACATCAGAAAGCTTTCCCACTCCGCTTGGTTCGATGATGATACGATCCGGATGAAATTGTTCCAGTACTTGTTGCAGTGCCTTTGTAAAGTCCCCAAAAAGCGAACAACAGATGCATCCGCTGTTCATCTCTGTAATCTCTATACCTGCATCTTTCAGGAATCCGCCGTCAATGCCAATCTCTCCAAACTCATTTTCGATCAAGACCACTTGTTCCTGTGCATATACCTCTTGGATCATTTTCTTGATCAATGTTGTTTTCCCAGCTCCAAGAAAACCTGAAATGATATTTACTTCTGTCATTGTAGACCATCGCCTTTCTTGTGTTTTCACCTAACGAATATTATACCACGATTATTCATTGAAAAAGCGATTGTCATCCGAAAAGAAGTGATTACGTATCTTTCCTCATTTCAAATACATGATATTTCGAATTATAATTTGTTCGCATGCACTTTGTTTTTTTAAATTCTCTAACCATTCTTGCAAATAACAGCTATTCAACGGCCCTGATAAAAAAAACATAGCTTCCTCTTCTTTTTTATCGCTAATCATCACACAATAGATCAACGCCTCTTGATTTCCCATCCTATCGCCTCCTTAAACACTATGACATACCATACGCAAAATTTTTGTCGAAATTTGTCGAATAGAAGTAAGGAACTCCCATTTTGCGCCTAGTTTGTCACGAAACCCATCATGTACTCCACCTCTGGTTCTCTCATTCGGCCTTTTTCACATCACAAAAAGTATTCTTTGTTTAAAATGAAAAAATACAAATGTTCAAATTCTAAAGAAGTTTCCGTTTTTAAAGAAACTTCCGTTTTATAAGGATATTGATAGAATTTGCATATATTTTTTCACCTATTTCAATGAATTGGTGATACTATATAAATGTAAAAAAGAGAAAAGAGCGCACTTAAAAACATGATTTCAGAATCCGTTTTTTCTTATTTGTTCTGAAACTTCCGCTTTCTATAAGTAAGTACTGGCTCGAGTATCTTTATTTATCTAAGTGTTTGAGAGTAATCTTGGCAGGGGTGAGAGTCTGTAGATGATTCAATTCAAACACTTTTTTATTTAGTAATTTTAAAGAACATTCTAATGGTGAATGGTAAGAGAGACTTTTTCTCGGGTAATTATTTACTTGATTCGAGACATAGTTTATCGTTTTCTGACCATATCCATCCATGCTCTTTCCTTTTGGTATCAGCTCTCTGAAGTGCTCATGATAAGTTTCTCCTCTCTTTAATAGAAGCCAGTACTTACATCTACAGTATAAGCGAACGGAAGTTTCTTTGAAAGAAAAGCAATAAATCTAGTAAAACGGAAGTTTCAAAAAAATTTCACGAAAAATACAAATTTTGTTTAAAATAAAAAAATACAAATTTTTTATTGACAGAAATAGCAGGCAATGGTATTATAAGTGAGCAATTCAATGGAATGGGCCTGTAGCTCAGGTGGTTAGAGCGCACCCCTGATAAGGGTGAGGTCGTTGGTTCAAGTCCATTCAGGCCCACCATTGAATTTAAATATACAGATGGGGTGTTAGCTCAGCTGGGAGAGCACCTGCTTTGCACGCAGGGGGTCAGGAGTTCGATCCTCCTACGCTCCACCATTAAAAAATAACTCGGATATTCCGAGTTTTTTTATTCTACTTTTTCAAACGTGTAATACGTTTTTCCCCACCAGGAAGATTCTTCCCGCACCTGATAGTTTTCTCTGATCGTTAACTAATATTTAGGATCCAATGTGTAACAATCATCAAATACATAATACAGCGATTGCGTACCGAGCTCATCTTCATCGACATAACGAATATCTTCATATACCTTTGTCACATCGTAAATCGATATTTCATAGTCCGCATCGCAAGCATACGAACCTTCACAAGAAGAAATCTGAAGAACTGTCAGATTTCCTTGGTCATCTTCATAGACGTCATAAACGCTTATACTGATGAGATAACTGATATTTTTTTAGAAAAGCTCTCTACAAATGTTGCATTCGCATCAAGGATTTCTTCTTTCAAAGAAGCTATAATTGTCATTCACGTATCCTGATCCACGCTACATCCTGTCAGCAGACATACGCAAAGAACAAAAATCCAAGCAATCCCTATTTTTTTCACTGTTGAACCTCATTTACTTTTCCCTATTCTACGGTTACTTTCATTTTAGCATAACTCTTTAAACGTAAAACATCCGTTTGCTCATCCCGCCATCCACAAAGATATTAGCGCCGTCGATAAAGTCATTTTCCTCCTCGCACAAAAATAAGCAAACATTGAGGATATCTTTTGGTTTTCCTACACGGCCACAAGGATGCTGATGATGATCCTGCATGCTCAATCCAGCATAATCATTCACTTCGATCCAGCCCGGTGTGATCGCGTTGACCGTAATGTTGGTGTTGCTGAGCGATACACATAAACTGTTTGTCAATGAAACAATTCCTCCCTTGGCCATTCCATACGCTTCCCATTCCTGTTCATTTTGATGGAAACGGGTTAAAGCGATATTGATGATGCGGCCATAAGAAAACGTTTCTTTCTGCATGACAAAATATTTGCTGCATAAAAAAGCTGCACGCAGATTGATATCCATCACCTGATCCAGTTCTTCTATCGTGATCGCTTGGATTGGTTTATGAAACTGAGCAATGGCCGCATTATTGATTAAAATGTCCACCGTGCCGAATTGTTCCTGTATGTGATGAAATCCCGCTTCGATCGCTCGTTCATCTTGAAGATCGACCAAGTATGCATGCACATGTTCATGCGTGTGCATCTGTTCGACACGATCAAAGGTGAATACTTCATATCCTTTTTCATGGAATCCTTCCACTAAACATTTGCCGATCCCGGACGCCCCTCCGGTAATGATAACTTTTTTCATAGTCTGACCTTCTTTCTTAATAGCCACTCCCTTTTATAGAGAAAAAGCGAGGATACACGATCCTTCGCTTTTCATCACATCGGCTTATTTTCTTTGACATGGATACGGTTGATCGCTTTCTGCAAAGCAATCTCAGCACGTACCATATTGATATTGCTCCCCTGCATCGCTAATCTTCGTTTTGCTCGCTCTTTTGCTTTTTTCGCCCGCTCCAGATCAATTTCATCTTCACTTTCAATGGAATCCGTCAAAATGCGCAATTCATTGTTTTGGAAGTACAGCAATCCTCCGGCAACTGCATAGCGTTTGCGATCATTTCCAGCGATAATTTCCAACTTACTGATAGCCATCATCGCAACAAGCGGCATATGATTTGGCAAAAGACCAAATTCACCTTCTACGCTGCGTGCATTGACCTGTTGTGCTTCACAGCTTTTATACAAGCCTCTAGGTGTGATGATTTTTACATTCATCATACTACGCACCCATTTCTTTCGCTTTTTCTACGACATCTTCCACAGTACCGGCAAACATGAATGCCTGTTCTGGCAAATCATCATATTTTCCAGCTAAGATCTCTTTAAAGCTGCGAATCGTATCTTCTTTTGAAACATACTTTCCTGAGAATCCGGAGAATACTTCCGCAACATTGAATGGCTGTGATAAGAAGTTACGTACACGTCGTGCACGGTTGACTGTGATCTTATCTTCATCGCTTAATTCATCCATACCTAAAATAGCGATGATGTCTTGTAGCTCTTTGTATCGTTGCAATAATGTCTGCACTCCACGCGCCACTTCATAATGCTCTTCTCCTACGACCAAAGGATCCAAGATACGTGAACTGGATTCCAGTGGATCCACAGCAGGATAAATACCTAACGAAGCGATTCCACGATCCAATACGGTCTTCGCATCCAAATGCGTAAATGCAGTCGCTGGTGCTGGATCGGTCAAATCATCCGCCGGTACATAGATTGCCTGTACGGAAGTGATCGAACCATCTTTTGTAGAAGTGATACGTTCTTGCAATGCACCCATTTCGGTTGCCAATGTAGGCTGATAACCTACTGCACTTGGCATTCGACCAAGCAAGGCACTGACTTCACTGCCCGCCTGTGTAAAACGGAAAATATTATCCACGAAGAACAACACATCCTGATGTTCAACATCACGGAAATATTCAGCCATTGTCAAGCCGGTCAAGCCAACACGCATTCTGGCACCCGGTGATTCATTCATCTGACCATAAACCAACACGGTCTTATCCAATACGCCGGAATCCTCCATCTCATGATACATGTCATTTCCTTCACGTGTACGTTCGCCAACGCCAGTCACGACGCTTCGTCCGCCATGCTCGGTCGCAATATTGTGAATCAATTCCTGGATGAGCACGGTCTTTCCTACTCCGGCACCACCAAACAAACCGATCTTACCACCTTTTGCATAAGGACAGAGCAAGTCAATGACCTTAATGCCGGTTTCCAGCATTTCCGCACTCGTCTGTTGTTGCGCAAAGGTAGGCGCTTCTCGATGAATCGGCATCTTCTTTACACTTTGCGCCAAAGGCTCCTTCTCATCGATTTCACGGCCAAGCACATTGAACATACGTCCAAGTACTTCTTCACCTACCGGCACACAGATCGGTGCGCCTTGATCGATCGCTTCCATACCGCGTACCAATCCATCGCTAGAATCCATGGCAATACAGCGTACTCGCTCATCTCCAATATGCTGTGCCACTTCAACAACCAGTGGTTTTTTCCCTTCCAAAGGAATTTCAATGGCATTCAACAGTTTCGGCAATTCACCGCTTTCAAATAGGATATCGACAACCGGTCCAATTACTTGTACAATTTTACCTTTATTTATGCTCATATGTCCTCTCCTTCGCTATAAGGCATTCGCTCCGCCGACAATTTCTGTGATTTCTTGAGTGATTGCCGCTTGACGTGCCTGATTAAATGATAATTCTAACTGTTCTTTCAGCTCTTCTGCATTATCCGTTGCATTTTCCATCGCATTCTGTCTTGATCCTTGTTCACTGCTCTTTGTCTCCATCCAGTAGCTATATAACATCGATTTTAAAAACTGCGGGATCAAAGTATCCAAGATCGAATCGCCAGCAGGTTCAAAGATCATGATCTGCCTGTTCGAAGGGCTCGCTTCTTTTTTTTCAACTGGTAAAAGCGTTTCGATACATGGTTCAAATGTCATTGAATTCACAAATTTCGTATATAACACCTGAATACTTCCAATTTCTTTCTTTGCATACATCTGCATTGCCTGTTGAGCCAATGCCCCGATCTCTTCGTAGCCTTCTTCATCTACATTGCACAAAGCATTTACCACCTGATAGTTATGACGTCTTAGCCATGTGCTGCCACGACTGCCCAATACGATTATGCGATCATCCTTTTTTATCGACTCTTCCAATAATCGAAGCGTATTGGCGTTATAGCCACCGCATAATCCCATATCGCTCGTATAAACGATGATCAACGATGGTTTTTCCTCATCGTGTGTCAGATACGGATGTGTACTGTCTGAAAGATGTGCCAGAATACTGTCAACGCTCTCTTTTAAATAGCTTGCATATTCTCTGTTTTCTTCCATACGCGTCTTGCATTTTTTTAACTTGCTGGCGGCAACCAGCTGCATGGCACGCGTGATCTTCATCGTCGAATCCACCGAACGGATACGGCTCTTGATTTCTAATTTACTAGCCATACGACTATCCCTTCAGCACTGCAAACACTTCTTTGAATGCTTCCAAAGCTTCTTTCATCTTCTGTTCCAGTTCTGGAGAAATCGCCTGTTTTTCATCTAATTCCGCCATGATTTCCGGATATTGTTCATAGATATACGCATGCATCTTCTTCTCATAGTTAGCGATATCTTTCACTTCGATATCTTTTAAGAATTTATGCTTTGCAGCAAACAGAGAAAGCACTTGTTCACTGACAGTCAACGGTGAATACTGCGCTTGTTTCAACAGCTCGCTTAAACGCTCTCCATGGTCCAATGTCGCCTTTGTCACCGGATCTAAGTCTGAACCAAATTGCGCAAATGCCTGTAATTCACGATACTGTGCCAATTCCAGCTTTAAACTGCCGGATACTTGTTTCATCGCTTTTACCTGTGCGCTATTACCGACACGCGATACGGATAAACCACTATCTACAGCCGGACGTACACCCGCATTGAACAATTCGCTCTGCAAGAAGATCTGTCCATCCGTAATAGAAATGACATTAGTTGGAATATAGGCAGCGATATCACCGGCCTGTGTCTCAATGATCGGCAATGCCGTCAATGAACCAGCCCCTAATTGATCATTGAGCTTCGCTGCACGCTCCAGCAATCTGGAATGCAGATAGAAGACATCACCCGGATACGCTTCACGTCCCGGTGGCCTTCTCAACAACAAGGACATCGTACGATAAGCGACCGCATGTTTGCTCAGATCATCATATACGATGAGCACATCTTCGCCATTTTCCATCCATTCTTCACCAATGGCACAGCCTGCATATGGTGCGATGTATTGAAGCGGCGCTGCCTCGCTCGCCGTAGAAGAAACGATCGTCGTATATTCCAGCGCATTGTTCGCTCTGAGTTTTTCAACGATCTGCGCAACCGTACTAGCCTTTTGGCCGATTGCAACATAAATACATTTTACATTTTTACCCTTCTGATTCAGGATCGTATCCACTGCGATCGCCGTCTTACCTGTCTGACGATCGCCAATGATCAGCTCTCGCTGTCCTTTACCGATCGGAATCATGGAATCAATGCATTTCAGCCCGGTCTGTAATGGCTGATGCACGGATTTTCTGGTCATGACGCCCGGCGCTACACGCTCTACCGGACGGAATTTTTCTGCATGGATCGGATCGCCGCCATCAATCGCTTGTCCCAGCGCATTAACGACCCTGCCCAGCATACAATCACCAACAGGCACTTCAACGATGCGTCCTGTCCGTTTTACCTCATCGCCCTCTTTGATATTTGCATCAGAACCCATGATGACCGCACCTACATGCTCTTCCTCCAGGTTCAGCGCCATGCCATAAACATTTCCAGGAAACAGCAACAGCTCTCCTGCCATGGCATTTTCTAACCCATATACTAAGGCGATCCCATCACCAACGGTGATGATCGTACCGGTTTCGCTTACTTCTAACGTATCATCATAGCGCTTGATCTGCTCTTTGATGATCTTGCTGATTTCTTCCGGTCTTAAATTCACCTTTTGCCACCTCACATTTCTATAACGTTGTGTTGATTACACGTTCTTTCATCTTTTCCAGCCTTTTTGCAGCACTGTTATCCAAAACTTCATCTTTGATCTTGATACGCACACCGGCAATCAGCTCCGGATGAACGCTTGTTCGCATTTCAATCGTCTTTCCCGTATGCTTTTCCAGCATGACGCGAAGCTCTTGCAGTTCTTCTGTTGAAAGCTCTCTGGCACTTTGCACATATGCCACTTCAATGTGATGCAGCACATGATAGCGGTGTTCAAAAACTTTTACGATTTCTGAAAAATGAGAAAAACGACTTTTATCGATCAACAGCAAAACAAAATGGATCAAATATGGATCCTCTTGTTTCAAGATTTCTTTTAATACGTTCTTTTTTTCTTCTTTTGCAATTTTAGGATGCTTCAAAAACAGCTTGAGTTCCTCATTGCTTGAAAGCGTATCTTCCAGTGCTGTCAACACTTCTTTATATTCTTTCGTTTTTCCGCATTCCTGCGCCAATTCAAAAAGCGCATCTCCATAGTTTTGCGCAACTAGGCCTGCCATCTTTCTTCACCAGCTTCTTCGATAAAATCTTCCACATATTTTTTATGTGTCGATTCATCCAATTCTTTTTCCACAATTTTCTTCGCAGCCAGAAATGCTACTTCGCTGATTTCTTCCTTCAGCTGTTCTCTAACCTTGACTTTTTCGTTTTCGATCTCCAACGCTGCTTTTTCCTTGATCGCATTTGCATTTTCATGTGCTTTAGAAACGATTTCGCTTGCTTCTTTGCTAGCTGCACTCTTCGCGCTAGCCAACAGTTTAGAAGCTTCTTCTCGCGCGTTCGCCATCTTTTCTTCGTATTGCGCTTTTAACTGTTCACTCTGTTTTAGATTTTCTTTTGACTCATCTAACTGTTCCTGAATGAACGCCTGTCTTTTCTCCAGGTACTCTCGTACATACTTCCAAAAAAACTTCTTTACAATGAAAACGATCAAGAGGGTAGAAATCAAAACCAACACAGCATCATATACATTGATTCTGAGGTAGTCGTCAATATTAATCATGTTATCCATTGGGTCATTACCCTCCTCAATATCGTCTTTATGCTTTTAAGAAAATCAGTAAAAGGGCAACAACTAACGCGTAAATACCCGTTGTTTCCGCCAAAGCGATACCCAATACCATGATGGAACGGATTTTACCAGCCGCTTCTGGATTACGTCCGGTCGCTTCTGCACCTTTGCTTGCTGCAATTCCCTGACCGATACCAGGACCAAGACCAGCGATCATTGCGATACCAGCACCTAAACAAGCCATACCTGCTACAAATTCTTGATTAAACATTTTTTCTTCCTCCTATTTTTTTTATACTTCTTCACGATCACATGATTCTCCTAAGAAATACGATGCCAACGTAAAGAAAATGTACGTCTGCATGAATGCAGTAAATATATCAAAATACATGTGTAAAAACGGTGTTACCGTGTACAACAACAAAGTAAACGGCATAAATGCCTTCACCAGCATATACAACAAGGTAACGACGACCGTACCTCCCAGCATATTTCCAAACAAACGCAGGGTGAGAGATACGGGAAACGCTAAGTCACCGATCACATTTAATGGAAACAGAAACGCGATCGGTTCACACCAGCCCTTCAATTTCCCGATAATTCCATGTAAGCGAATATCGGTCCCATGAATCAACACGATCATCATCATGACCAAGACCAGATCCAGTGTCAGATTGGAAGTCGGTGATTGTAATCCAAGTAATCCCAGCAAATTGGATATGACCATCATGATCATGACTGTACCCATGAATGGAAGATACTTCCATGTCTTGTTCGTCAAATTTGCCTTCAATACGTTCATACAAAGATCCACTAGCTGTTCAAAAACAAGAACAACGCCTTTAGGGGCTTCCCTTGGATCTGCCTTTTTGAATTTCGTTCCCGCCCAACAAAGCAGGATCGTCACAAAAAGACCGACGATCAACCATAACAGCACACTCATGTGTAGTTCGATTGAAAGCCCTCCTATGTGGATAATCATCTCATTGGTCAACCTTCAGAGTCCTCCTTTCTTTTCCAAAACGTGATTCCTTTGATGCTCAGGCTGATACACAGAAACCCCATCAGCATCAACAATATATTCAATCCAGCTTTTGCCCCCAAAAACATGCAGACAAAGTAGATTAAATACCGAAAAATATATGCATTCAGCATTTTTCTTTGCACATTGCCATTTGGATCGATATGTGCAGTCGAAAACAAGATCGCAAGAAATCCGCCGATGCTCAAGATACCGCCTAACCAGATCGAACAGACAAAAAGAAAGTTTCTTGCAATCAATAAGGCGATCGCAGACATGATCAATAAGATTCCGATCGCCACGCGAATAATCAGCTGATACAGTTTATCTTCCATCGGGATCTCCCCCCGTTTCCTTGATCAAAAGATAGAAACTGCCGCCAATGACATACGCTAAAAGGATAAACATGATCCAAGGCGTCGTTGACAATTGCTCATCCACCCATTTTCCAAATAATATTGAAACGATGCATCCCACGACCATACGGGAAGTAAATCTAATTGCTGCTTTATTTTTCATTCGTCCTCTACCTAATCACGATCAAATAACCGCAAAGTTTGAAATGGCTGCTTCCGCATTTCACTCTGATTGCTCTTCTCAACTACTATCATGGTAAATTATCTATAATGTCATTCATTTTTCGCAAAATACTGGAACGCTTTATAAATAAGAAACCTTCTTAAAAAAAGCCTCTGTGAAATACAGAAGTTATCGCTTCCCAGCGATTGTGAATCATATGAAAAATCCCATTTCTAAAGCATATTATATGCTTGAAAGTCGCTTTTGTAAATGCTGTTTTCTTCACCAAAAAAGGAGACAGAGTCACCAAAATGTCTCTTTATTTACACATTGGCTGCTTCTGTTATTTCTTTCCTCCTCTATCTCTTTACTTTTTCCCCGCTATGTTCCTTATGTTATAATGAAATTGCTAATTTTATATTTTTTTATTCTTTTTTGAATGGATTCTTTTCTTAGAATCGTATAAATAGTGAAGGCAGATAAAAAAGAGCCTTTTTATGGAGGAATTTATGAAAAAAAGAAACAAATTATGGATCAGTTCATTTTTAGCCATTGGCGTATTCGCCATTGGTTCTAGCGGCTTATGGGTGACAGAAGCAAAAACCACGTTGTCGCTTAACCAAAAAGAAAACGGCATCTGTTCTTACTTCCCTTCTGCCATCAATAAGCAACAGATGGAAGAAATTTCATTTGGCAATCAAGGTCTCAACTTCATCGATACCGATGAAGATGGTATCTGTGACCATTATGAAGAGCAGACCAATCGCCAGGCAATATGCAAGAACAACCTAGGGAACGATACCCTTGGCACTCGCTATCCGTGCAATCAAACAGGAGCACACCATCGTTACGGCAGGACAAACTAAACGGAAGGTGATTTCAAATGCGAAGTGAAGAAGAAGTCCATCACGCAATCGAACAATATGCAAACATGGTTTGGCGGCTTTGTATGCTTCACTTAAAAAACCGGGCAGATACAGAAGATATCTTTCAAACCGTTTTTATCAAATACGCAACGCATAAAGATGAATTTGAGAATGAAACACATGAAAAAGCATGGATAACCCGCGTGACGATCAATGCTTGCAAAGATTTGATCAAGAGCTTCTTTCACAGCCACACCATCGCATTAGAAGACTATATGGAACAATTAGCTTTACCTAAAGAGGATAAAGGTGTTTTGGAAGCAGTGCTGTCTCTTCCGCAAAAATATCGTGATGTTGTCTATCTGCATTATTATGAAGGTTACAGCGCACCGGAATTAAGTCAGATTCTTCATAAAAACATCAATACGATCTATACGCTTCTCCATCGTTCCAAGCAGATGTTAAAAGAGAAGCTTGGAGGTGAGGATGATGAATAAAAAACTAACACACCTATTTGATCAAATGCATACGGATGAATCCATCAAACAAAAGACGCTGCAAGCAGTTGTGCATAAGACAACCAAGGAAAAGAGAAGGCATACCTCTTATTATGCATGGACTCTTTCTGCAATTGCTTGTATGGCACTCCTCTTCTTTGGTATACGTTGGTTTTATTTTACCCCCGTCATGACCATCAGTATCGACATCAATCCTTCCATCGAATTAGAAGTCAATCGGTTCGACCAGGTGATTTCAGCAACCAGTTACAATGCAGATGGTGAGCTGTTGCTTGCATCATTGGATCTAAAACATCAAGATTATGAACAAGCGATCCAGATGATCACAGAGAGTGAAACGATTGCATCCTTATTGGATGAAGATGAAGTCTTAGCTATCGTCGTCGTCAGCGATGACGATGAAACAAGTGCTGCAGTCATGAAGAAGATCCAGGCCTGCACGGATCCTGATCGCACCTATTGTTCTTATGCAAACCAAGAAGAGGTAGAAGATGCACATGCACTTGGACTATCCTATGGGAAATACATCGCCTATATGCAGCTTAAACAATACGATGACACGGTCACGATCGAAGAAATCCAACAGATGACCATGCGTGAGATTCATGAGCAGATCGATCATTTCTGTTCAGATGAAAAAGGTGAGGGTGCACATGGGAATAATAAAGGACAAGGAAAACAATACGGAAAGAGTTAGCTAAAAAACGATATGCCCATTCGCATATCGTTTTTTTTACTATTCTTCCACTGTCAGCAAACGTTTGACACGCGTCAATACAGCACGCGTCTCTTGTGGTGTTTCAATCGTGAAGCGTAGATAGAAAGAACGAATCCCTTGTTGTTGATAAAAAGGAATGTGTGCAATCCGATCATCTGCTCGTTCACTCAAGATGCGCATATTACAGCTCTCATCATTATTCAAAGGAAATAGACGGCCTTTTTGGTCTTTTAAGTAATATCGGTTCAAGCGACACAATGCGCAATTTTGCTTTGTTCCATCTTTGACATAGGTGTTGATCACGCAAATTTTAGACGTCATCAGATCGCGATAGCCATAGACCATGACAGCTATATCCGGCAATGCGTTTTCTTCCCGTTTAAAAGTGTCACAAAGAGATTGAATGCTCATGAAGTCATGTTCTAGTGAAAGCACCATGGTAGAGACTCCACAGTTGCTTACAAAAGATACTGCTGCTTTATTCGTCAGATTCAACGTAGCATCCACGATTTCCCGGTGCATGCTCAAAGCGCCGTTCTCACCGCCCATCTTCGCATCATTTTTCCCTTTGACGATATTTCCTTCATGGAAACCAATGGATTCGCCTTCTGATTGCAAACGTTCAAATAATTGTCTGCGATCCGTGACGATATCCTTTATCCCCGCTTCTTTACAAACATCATATTGTTCTTTGCTCTGTACACAGACAAAGAGCCCACGTGGCTGATGGCTCATTGGAACATGACGCTCATATGTACCATACCTGCGATTTGGATGGCGGTGTTCCCGTAAAGCGAGCAGTTGCTGTACCGCTTCGCGTCGTACTTGTTTGATCTGCGCGACGTTCATAAAACAATCGCCTTCGATCACAGCGTTAAAATCATCCAACACAAATGGTGTATCCCCCAATTTTGCGAACGCTTTTTGTAGCGTGTCCTTTGTCATTGGGGCACTTTTCGCCTGCTGTAGAAGCTGATCGCTTCTCACCTCCACTTGAAAGCCTTCTTCATCACGCATTTGACAAAGCAAGCATTCGTCTACTTTGGCAAAGATTTTCACAACAATCTTCACATGGCGACGATCTTGATAGATCTGCCACAAACGTTTCTGCAATTCACTGTCACTCGTGCGGCGCACTTCCGCATTTTTTGTCGCAGCGATCTTGCGATCGATTTCGATCACGTCATTGGCTTTTGCTGAGGCGACGAGCTTTCCATGATGATACAAACGATTGACGATGCATCCTTCGTCTTCGTTTTTTCCCAAGATGCGAATGCCATCTCCCTGATGCAGATCTTCTTGTAAGCGAATCTTGATGCGTTGATCGCTCACAGCGATGACCTTCCCTAAAAAGACACCTTGATGATTGGGACGAAAAGGATTCATCATCGCTTTCCCTGGGGCATGAAATGCATGTCCTTGTGTAAACCCACGGCTGAACAGCTTGCTCAACGCATGCGTATCCTGTCTGTCTGCCTGATAGCTTCGATGTGCTTCCCATGCATCGATCGCTTTTCGATACATCGCAACAACTTGTGCCACGTATTCCGGTTTTTTCATTCGTCCTTCGATTTTCAAGGAACATATACCCGTTTCTAACAATGGTCCTAATTCATCTAAAGTGAAGAGATCCTTAGGGCTCAACAGATAGCCCTCTTCTTTCACCTGTTGCATTTCGTCTGTTTGCGTTTGTTTCCATAACGTATAACGCATGCGGCAAGGCTGTGCGCATTCACCCCGATTACCAGAGCGATCAAACAAGGAAGTGCTCATCAAGCACTGACCGGAGTAACTCAAGCATAGGGCACCATGAACGAACACCTCAACATCCATTCCATAGGATGCGAACATCCGCATTTCTTCTATCGTCGTTTCACGCGGGACGACAACACGCGTAATCCCTAATTTTCGAGCAGTTTCCATTCCCTGCGCATTATGAATATGCATCTGTGTAGATGCATGAAGCTCTAGATCAACAAATTCTTGATGAATGCGATCGCAGAGTCCGATATCTTGTACCAACAGCGCATCCACATCATGTTCATAGAGAAAACGGGCATACGAAAGCGCATCTTCCATTTCCTCATCATAGACCAAGGTGTTCATCGTGACATAGACCTTAACGCCATAGCGATGGGCATAGCGAATCGCCTCTATCATCTGTTCCTGATCAAAATTTGCTGCAAATGCGCGTGCACCAAAGGATTTTCCTCCTAGATAGAGGGCATCACATCCCGCTTGTATGGCAAAGTGCAATGCCTCCATGCTTCCCGCCGGCGCGAGTAACTCCACTTTTTTCATCGCTTGCCCCTCCATTCGCAAAGATGATAACATACCCTGAACAAATCCTCAATCGAAATTTCCTCCTAACAAAAACCGCTCATTCAATACAGTAAAATTCTAAGGTTCCCAACGCATCAAAAGAGGCATAACCTAAGGTGTCTGCAGGGATCCCATTTTGCGCAAACAGATGAAAGATCCGATCTTCTTTCAAGATGCTCTGTTTCAATGCCTCTGTTTCATTTACCTTTGTCCGAAGCTCTAGTACGCCGTCTTTGCGTTCGTTCATCTGTCGTATAGCTTCTCGGAGCACTTGCTCGTCATATTCTTCCATATATAAATGATGCTTTTGAAAATAACTCTGTGTGGGATCCTTGGTTTGCGGAAGATCTTGTGTAGGTGCATATACTTGTTCTCCTTCTTGCGTTGAAAACATAAAAAACTGATAACAGACATGCGGTCCATACTCGATGACATCTCCGCTTGTCGTATCCACATAAAACCAATCTCCCCCTAATGATACAAAATTCCAGGCATGCGATCGATTACCATTGGCAAAAGACTGAGAATCATCGATCCATTCACCGCTGACTGTCGTACAATACAGCCCCGCTTTCTGCATCAGATATTGATACGCTTTCGAATACCCTGCACATACACTTTCCCCCTGCAGAAAGAAACTATCCATCTGTTGATCACGATCATTTTCCCCATAAGCACAATGTTCGATGACGTAAGCGTAAAGATATGCCGCGCGATCCTCTTCCTCTTTTGGCGCATTCGCAATCACTTCTTCGCAGATTTCATCGATCTGCTGCAGTATCGCTTGGCTCTCCTCTTCGCCAAAATCGTACATCGGATAGAAACTTAATGATCCATCCGCATAGATACGATACTGATATTGCGTATGCACATAAAAGAGTTGCGGATGATCTTCTAATATCGAGCGAAAGATCGTCTGCACTTGTTCTTCACTGACGTCTTGCAGTGAAATGCTTTTATCATACCCGCAAAACCCTTCATAAAGTTTTTCATAAGCATTCTGCATCACTGGGTCTAACTGCTCATAATGAAAGTTCCACTGTTGTGCGTGTAGCGTATCCTCTTTGATCACCGGATCTTCTTTTACCTGCACGCTTGTACAGCCCCACAGCAAAACGATAAGTAACAACGCGATCTTCTTCAACTGATATCACCTTCTCCTCTTATTGTATTCGACAAAAAAGAAAAAAAAGAGAAAATCAACTAAAATGGACCCTGTAAATAGGACACCAGAAAAAAAAGGTATAAAAGATGCTGGA
>CBCTZR010000037.1:0-20032 GCA_965151435.1 uncultured Merdibacter sp.
CAGCGGATTCAATGGACTTCGTCACCGTATCGACTGGACTTATTTAACCGTATTGGGTGGGCTTGTCCATACGTAATATTCAATAAATGAGAAGAAGTAATTGATAGATCTCTGTGAAAATAAAAATAGAGATCTTTTTTTAATGAAAAAGATTGATTCACATTGTTTCATTACATGCTATACTTATTAGCGGAGTGGTCAGATGATAAAATGTAAAGTACATCAGGAAGCAGTAGATCGTCTCTCGTGTTATGTAGAAGATCATCGCTTAAAAAAAATGGATCATTTTGTGCAGCATGGGTCGATTTCTACTTATGAACATTGCTTGCTGGTTGCCTATTATAGCTATGTATTGATGAAAAAGTTAAGAATACGGTGCAAAGAAGATGAGCTTTTACGAGGTGCTCTATTACATGACTACTATTTGTATGATTGGCATGACAAAGAAAAATGGCATCGTTGGCATGGATTTCGTCATGCAAATTTTGCATTAAATAATGCATTGCAGGATTTTCAATTAACAAAGATCGAGAAGGAGATCATTCGTAAACACATGTGGCCATTAACGATCATTCCTCCTACCTGTAGAGAAGCATGGATCGTAAATATTGCAGATACGTTTATTTCTTTGATCGAAACCATTGCTTATCGAAAAAAATCAACAGAAATGTTGGACTACTGGATTTTGCAGCCACTAGCTGGCATTTATAGTCATGAAAATAGTGTGAGAGAGAAAAGAATTTGATCATTATGATCCATTGAGATTCAATTGCAATGGATGAGATCGTTATGGAGGTATTCAATTCCTACAGTAGGGAAATGATAGATTGAATCTTTTGTGATCCATGTTTAAAGCATAGATAATAGATTCATGGAAATATGGATAGAATAACCATAAGAAAGGGTGAATAAAGATGGATAGACAATTAAAGGATTTGACACTTGCTGCCATGTTTTTGGCTTTAGGATTGATACTTCCTTTTTTGACGGGTCAGATTCCGCAAATAGGAAGTAAATTATTACCAATGCATATTCCTGTATTTTTATGTGGTCTTATCTGTGGATGGCGTTATGGCGCTCTGATTGGCTTTTTATTACCTTTACTTCGTTCCATGGTTTTTGGTATGCCTGTCTTTTTTCCTTCAGCTACTGCGATGGCATTTGAGTTGATGACTTATGGTGCGGTTGCCGGGGCTTTATATCATATTTCCAGATGGCAATGTGTTCGTGCATTGTATCGATGTTTGATCACTGCCATGCTAGCGGGACGCATTGTATGGGGAATCGTACAGGTTATCCAGCTTGGTTTTACAAATGGAAGATTTACATGGCAGATATTTGTTGCAAGTGCATTTGTAGATGCAATTCCAGGAATTATCTTACAATTGATCTTGATTCCATGTATAATGGTCGCATTGCATCGAAGTGGCTTTGTCCAGTTTCAAAAAGGAGAAAAGCAAACAGAAATAAAATAAAAGTTATATTGTGAAAACATCATTGCATGTTCTCATAATATAACTTAAATATTTTTATAAAATTTTCTGCTTCTATTGATAATGGTCGACTTTTTTTCGTTATTATCGTTAAATGATTTCTAATCTTACAATCAATAATTTGAAATGATTTTACATCAAATTGCGATAAATAATTAATCTGCCATTTGTTTCCTAATAAAAAACTATCGGTTGTTCGTAGTATATGCGGTAATATCTTATAATTATTAACCGTTAAGGATTTTTGAAATTCTTTCAGGGTATGTGTTCCAAATTGCATATCTAAACGGCTGTGGGAAAATTTTATCAAATGGCAAATGCAGATAGGTAGAAGATGATCGATAGTAGGAAAAATCAAAAAGGATTCACCTTGATTGAGATTCTAATTGCATTATCATTAGGTGTTATCGTTATTGCGACCATTTTTAGCGTTTTCAGTTTTTCTTTGAAAATGAGTGAAGAAAACTATCAAGCGAATGCTCGAAAACAGACAGTTGATGGGATTTGTGAATTATTAGAGCGCGAATTAGAAGATAGTACATTTGTCGAAGTGTCTGAAACACAACCGCTGAATAGAGAAAACTTGCATGTATTTTCATTGCAGGAAGGTGCCCTGTTTTTGGATGATGTGAGCATATTTGATGACAGGTATGCTACAGATGCGGAACTTAGGATAACCATACATACATTTGGAAATATGTTTCATGCGACGATTACACTAGGTGATTATCAACGAGATTTTTTTGTTCAATGTTATAACATTAAAGAGAGCCATACATTAACGGATGGGTAGATGGATGCTGTTTCTATTTGGTTTGAACATTCTATTCATGACGAAAAGGAAGATGAAGGATTACCTGAACTTCCAGTTGATATTGATGGTGATAGTGTAGATTATGAAATTGCTATAGGAAACTCTTTTGGAACGGTTACTGATTTTTTTGGCAATTCTGCTAGTTTGCCGATTGCGAAAGGAGCGTTGATTTTTAATCCAAACGATCATTATTGGTATCAAGCAATGTATGATAGTTGGATAAATAGCGCTGATTTTAATCAAAATGCAGTTCGTCCTGATCTATTTCGAAAGTTGGATAGCGTGTTTGATGGTGATATAGATAAAAATGTATTATATGTAAAAGGAGATATCATTCGGGTCACCGTTCCAGGGTATGAAGGAATCTATGAATGCATTGTCGATCGTGTGCAGTACTACGGATATCCAAATGAAGTGATATCAAACTGGAAACGAATGCCGGATGATACAAAACAGAAACTTGTTTCTATAGTGAATGATGAAGTATTTAGCGGAAGTTATGGAACCGTTTATGCAAAGTTAGAAGCCGATTTAAAACGTCCAGATTTTAAATATCGAGGAGAATATAATTCGTCGATTGTTTATGATGTTGGAGATATGGTAAAAATTACCATCAAAGCGGCAGAAGGCTATGATTGTGTTACTTATTATCGAAAAGTATACGATTATGATGCTCAACCTGGTCAAGAAAGCAGTAATCATCGGCTTGCATGGAAGATCTATAATCGCAGTTTTTGTAGCTATAGCGCTTATGAAATTGGCGATCGGATCTGGGTTTATTGGGGCAGTGAAGGAAAGGAGTTAGAATTTATAAAACAATATGATTGTATCGTTAGCAGCGATAGTGCAAATTGGTTTTTCTATAATAGCTATCAAAGTCACTATGGCTATACGAGAATACCTGATGAATAGAAAACATCCTTACGGCTCTCACTATGTTTGACGTGTAGATACAAAAAGCAAATAGTTGATGAAATAAATTTTCATTAAAATTGAAAACTATTTACAATAAAGGTTGACAGCTATTTTTGAACATAGTAAGATAAACGTATATAAAACGAAGAAGAGGAAGAGTAGCAGTGAGGAATATTGCAGAGAGTTCTCGGTGGGTGGAAGAGAATATAGAAATCCTGTGAACACACCTTGGAGTTGTGAGGGTGAATGATCAGTAGCTTTCAACGGGAAAACATCCGTTATCATGTGCAGTATGCAAATACTCGTTGAGGCTGTTTTCGTGAGAAAATGGTAAAAAAAGGTGGAACCACGATACTTTCGTCCTTTGGATGAAAGTTTTTTTGTTTCTTTATAACAAGGAGGAATAAAGATGAAACAGTTTACGATCCCAACTGGAATGCGCGATATCATCTTAAATGAATGTAGTGCAAGAAAAGAATTGCAGCAGGCAATTGAAGAACGATTTGAGAAATGGGGATATGAAGAAGTCATCACACCGATGATCGAGTTCTACAAGACATATGAAGCGGGATTTGATAATATCAATGAACAGGATATGTATAAATTTTTTGATGCACAAGGCCGTATTTTGATGTTGCGTGCGGATATGACCATTCCAATTGCGCGACTGGCAGCTACAAAGTTTAAAGATGTGACACCGCCTTTACGTTTTCATTATTGTGCAAATGTCTTTAAGGTCCATGAAGATCTCAGCGGTTTAAAAAATGAAATTAGTGATTGTGGTGTTGAATTGATCGGGGTCGATCAGCGAAATGGCGATCTGGAAATTCTGATGACAGCATTGGACGCATTGAGCGTTGTAAAAGATCATACATGGGTATTAGAGATAGGAAACATCAATTTTTTCCGAGAGGCGTGTCATTATTTTTCCATTGCACAGGAAGAGAGTGAAGAATTGGCTGATCTGATCGATCAAAAAAGCATGACTTCGCTGGCTGAAAAACTAGATGCGCTTGGTTTAGAGGAAAATGGTAAACAATTCTTTTTACAATTGCCATGGATGAGCGGGGATGAAACAATGTTGAAAAATGCCAAACAGTATTGCTTTTGTAGCGAACTGCAAGATATCTTGGATCGGCTTTTACAATTGGCAAAAGATTTACAAAACCTTGGATGTGAACATGTGCAATTTGATTTAGGAAAGACGAAGAATTTGAATTATTATACAGGTATCGTATTTGAAGCTTATGTAGAAGGCGTTGGAAAACGCGTGTTAAGCGGAGGACGTTATGATACGTTGTTAGAAAAGTATGGAAGGAAGCTTCCGGCTGTCGGTTTTTCTATCAAGCTTGATTTGCTTTCTCAGATTTATCAACCAAAACCAAAACAGAAAAAGACAACGATCCTCTATCATCCAAATGAGCGTATAGAAGCGATGAAACAAGCTCGCTTACTATCAAAAACAAAATGTATCAACCTAGTTGCGGATGAAACAGTGGATGCTGTAGAGATTAAGGAGGAATAGACATGCTGTCGATTGCATTGACGAAAGGAAGACTGGAAAAACAAAGCGTAGCAATGTTTGAACAGTGCGGTTATGGAATTGAAGAGTTAAAAGACAAGGGACGGCAGCTCGTTTTTCAGGATTCAAAGAAAGATCAACGCTATTTTTTAGTAAAAGCAGCTGATTGTGTCACTTATGTCACACATGGGGTCGCAGATGTTGGCATCGTTGGAAAAGATACGCTTTTAGAATCAGATGGTCGTTATTATGAGTTATTGGATCTCAATGTAGGGAAATGTGGATTTATCGTTGCTGGATTACCAGGAAAAAGCCCTTTTGATAAGTTAGGACATATCAAGATCGGAAGTAAATATCCGCAAGTTGCCAGAGACTTTTTTAAAAAACGCAATATGGACGTAGAGGTCATTAAGATTGAAGGCAGCGTTGAATTAGCCCCAATCTTAGGATTATGCGATGGAATCGTCGATATTATGGAAACAGGTACGACATTGAAGGAAAATGGATTGATCGTATATGAACGAATTTGCGACATATCAGCACGAGTAATCATTAATCGAGCAAGTTTTAAATTAAAGCAAAAAGAAATCATGGAACTTTTGAACGATTTGAAGAAAGTGAGGGATGAAAATGCTAAAGCAGATTGACCCAAACAATTTAGAGGAGTTACGTGCTTTTTTAAAAGGACGCATGGCAGATGCTGATCCGGTGATCTTGAATAATACTGCACAGATCATTCAAAATGTAAAAGAAAATGGTGATGAAGCTTTATTTTCTTACACAAAGCAGTTTGATCATGTCACATTAAATACGTTAAAAGCAAGTGAAGAAGAGATCGATGAGGCGTTTGCCCAGGTTGATCCGACATTGATTCAAGATCTGAAAGAAGCTGCTCAAAATATTGCTTATTACCATGAACAGCAGAAAGTAAAAGGATATCATTTAGAGAAAGAAGCGGGTGTATATTTAGGACAGCGTGTCTTGCCGCTAGCGAGGGTAGGTGTCTATGTACCTGGAGGAAGAGCTGCTTATCCTAGTACCGTATTGATGAACGTCTTGCCTGCTAAAATTGCTGGTGTTAAAGAAATTGTGATGGTGACACCGCCAAATAAGGAAGGGAAGATCGCTCCGGTTATCGCTTCGGCAGCGAAGATTGCGGGTGTAACATCGATCTACAAAGTCGGAGGAGCGCAGGCAGTTGCCGCTCTTGCTTATGGAACAGAGACAATTCCGCAAGTTGATAAGATCGTAGGGCCAGGCAATGCCTATGTTGCCAGTGCGAAGCGATTGGTATTTGGACAGGTGGACATTGATATGATTGCAGGGCCAAGTGAGATTTTGGTGATTGCAGATGAAAAAGCAGATCCAAGGGCTGTAGCTGCTGATCTTATCTCGCAGGCAGAACATGATCCGCTTGCTTGCAGCATCTTACTAACGGTTGATACGACGCTTGCGAAAGCCGTCCAGCAAGAATTGAAACGACAAAGTGCGATGCTGGAACGAAAAGAGATCATAGAAAAGAGTTTATCTGCTTACGGTACCCTGATGATCTGCAAAGATATCGAACAATGTATTGCAATCAGCAATCAGATTGCGCCAGAACATTTAGAATTGATGGTCGAAAATGCAAATGATTATTTAGAACAAGTGTATAATGCTGGAAGTGTTTTCTTAGGTTATGTGACTTGTGAAAGCATCGGCGATTATTTTGGCGGAACCAATCATGTGCTACCAACGAATGGCACTGCGCGATTTGCATCTGCATTAAGCTGTGATGATTTTGTCAAACGCAGCTGTTATCTGCATTACAGCAAACAAGCACTTCAGCGTGATGGTGCAAAGATCATGAATATCGCTACTCACGAAGGATTAGGCGGACATGCCAATGCGGTGAAAGTGAGGTTAGACAATGAGTGAAAAAGCTGAATACCAAGCAATGAAAGAAAGAGCAGGTATATTATTAAATGCAAATGAAAGCAGTGTAAATCTTCCTTTAGCAATTCGTAAAGAAATCGCTGAAAAAATGATGACACTTGATTTTCATCGCTATCCGGAAGATGAGGCAAGCGCATTATGCGCTGCGTATGGGGAATATATGGGCGTATTACCAACGCAGGTCATTGCTGGAAATGGGTCAGATGAAATGTTGGGTTTATTGATTTCGATGTTTATCCACAAAGGTGAGAAACTTTATACATTAACACCTGATTTTTCAATGTATGATTATTACGTCAGTATGCATGAAGGGGATATCGTTCGCTTTCCACGAAAAGCAGATGCAGATTTTGATGTGGAGGCTTTCATTGCGAAAGGGAAAGAAGAACAAGTAAAGATGATCTTATTCTCCAATCCAAACAATCCTACAGGGCAAATGATTGAAAAAAAAGATTTATGTCAGATTGTAGAGTCATTTACTTGCCCAGTCGTCATCGATGAAGCTTATGGAGAGTTTATGGGAGAAACGATGATCGATGAGATCAATCATTATGAAAACCTCTATGTGACGCGTACCTTATCAAAAGCATTTGCTTTTGCGGCAGGACGATGTGGTTTTCTCATTGGTAATGAGAAAGCAATAGAAAAGCTACGCCCTTATAAAGTACCTTATAATGTAAATAGTATGACTCAATGTGCTGCATTGATCATTCTTTCTCACAAAGAAGAATTGCTGAGCCAATGTGAATTGATCAAACAGGAAAGAGAGCAGATGATCAAAGAGTGTCAGGAATTCAATAGTGATGTATTGACCATATATTCTTCATATGCCAATTTTCTCTATGGACGTTCACCAAAGAAACAACAGTTATTGGCGATGTTTGAACAACATGGAATCACGATTCGCAATTATGCAGATGATACATTTAGGATTACGGTAGGAACACCACAAGAAAACGATAAAGTGTTAGACATTCTTCATACATTTGAGGAGGTATCGAAATGAAACGATATGCACAGCAAACAAGAGAGACGAAAGAAACGCAGATCGAGGCAAGTCTGTTACTGGATGGAAATGGCAAAAGCGAAATAGCGACGGGCATTGGTTTCTTTGATCATATGCTGACTTTATTTGCATTTCATGCAGGTATTGATCTAAGTGTGCATGCGAAAGGTGATCTGTATGTGTGTGATCATCATTTGATTGAAGATACAGGGATCGTCCTAGGAGATTTGATGAAAGAAGCTTTAGGCGATAAACGGGGGATTGCCCGTTATGGGAATGCTCGTGTACCGATGGATGAAACACTGTGCAGTGTTGATCTGGATTTCAGCGGGCGCAGTTATCTGGTTTGTAACTGTAACTTAAAACGAGAACAGATCGGTCAATTTTCATGTGAGATGCTACCTGAATTTTTACGAGCTTTTGCGGATCATGCAAATCTTACCTTGCATGTCAATGTGCTTTATGGCGAAAATGATCATCATAAGGTGGAAGCGGTATTTAAAGCAATGGGACGTGCGGTAAAAGAAGCGGTATCGATCATCGGCGATGAACTGCCTTCCACAAAAGGAGTGTTAGAATGATTGCGATCATCGATTATGGAATGGGAAATTTGCACAGTGTCAGCAACGCACTCACTTCCTTAGGATTATCTTATTGCATCAGCAATGATCCTGCTGTATTAGAAGAAGTGGATGGATTGATCCTGCCGGGTGTTGGTGCATTTCCGGATTGTATGAAGAATTTGCAGGAAGCAGGTCTTGTGGAAGTGATACAGGAACAGGTAAAGAACCATAAACCGCTGTTAGGGATCTGTTTGGGAATGCAGGTATTATTTGAAAAGAGTTATGAAGTCGAAGAGACGAAAGGATTAGGATTGCTTCAAGGAGAAGTTAAACTGATGAAGGATCCGAATGTGAAAATTCCGCATATCGGTTGGAATCGATTAGAAGTGACACAAGAAGATCTTCTTTTGACAAAGGATGAACAACCATTTGTTTATTATGTACATTCTTTTTATGCGCAAGGCTATAAAGAAGAAGATCTGATCGCGTATTCCAACTATGGGAACTTGAAGATTCCAGGCTATGTACGTCATGGGTATGTGTTTGGTATGCAGTTTCATCCAGAAAAAAGCGGGAAAGCTGGACTGCGTATGTTACAACGATTTGGTATGTTGTGTGAAGGAAAGGAGCAAGAGCTATGATCATTCTTCCTGCAATTGATATTATTGGCGGACAGCCGGTTCGTTTATATCAAGGAGATTATGACCAAAAAGAAGTAGTTGGTGATAATGTTTTGCAGTTAGCTTCTCGTTTTGTGAAAGAAGGAGCCAGTTATCTGCATTTAGTCGATCTTGATGGTGCAAAGGCCGGGAAACGTATCAATGATACGATCATCACTGAAACAGCAAAGCAGCTTTCCATACCTGTCGAAGTTGGCGGTGGTATACGAACAATGGATGATGTCGCATATTATATTGAACATGGTGTAGATCGCGTTATCTTAGGAACCAGTGCCATGGAAGATGAGGAAATGCTAAAAGAAGCAATCCGTCGCTTTGGTGAACACATCGCTGTAGGCATTGATTGTAAAGATGGTTATGTATATGGCCGTGGATGGCTGCAAAGCAGTACGTTGTATTATATTGATTTTGCAAAGCATCTGCAGGAGCTCGGCGTTCAAAGCGTCATCGTAACCGACATTTCAAAAGATGGAACCTTGCAGGGACCAAATGTTGAAATGCTTCAAAAGTTGAAAGATCAAGTTCAGATGCAGATCATCGCCAGTGGAGGGATTCGTGATATCGAAGATATACGAAAACTGAAAGCAATGGATCTGTATGGTGCAATTACAGGAAAGGCAATGGTACATGGAACGTTAGATCTGAAAGAAGCCATTGCGGTGTGCAAGGAGGGATAGTGTGTTTACAAAACGAATCATTCCTTGTTTGGATGTAAAAGAAGGTAAGGTAGTCAAAGGGATCAACTTCGTAGGTTTGAAAGAAGTTGGGGATCCGGTTGCCTTAGCAAAACAGTATTATGAACAGGGGGCGGATGAGATCGTCTTCTTGGATATCAGTGCGACCAACGAGGGAAGAAAGACGATGGCAGATGTAGCAAGACGCGTCGCAGAAGAAATCTTTATTCCTTTTACGATCGGCGGTGGTATTCAAAGCATCGAAGATATCCAAACGCTGTTAAGAAGCGGTGCCGATAAAGTTTCATTGAATTCAGCAGCGATCAAAAACCCACAGCTGATCCAGGAAGGGGCGAAGATCTTTGGCAGTCAGTGTATCGTTTCTGCTATCGATGCAAAAAAACGCGCAGACGGCAGCGGATGGAACGTTTATATCAATGGCGGTCGAAAAGACACTGGTATCGATTTGATCGAATGGGTCAAAGAAGTGACAGCACTTGGTGCTGGAGAGATCTTATTGACCAGTATGGATGCAGATGGAACTCGCAATGGGTTCGATCTGGAAATGCTTCGCGCGGTCAATGCGATCATTGATGTTCCATTGATTGCTTCAGGGGGCTGCGGAACGATCGAACATATTGCACAGGTACTCGAAAGCGATGCGGCAGATGCGGCCTTAGCAGCTAGCATTTTCCATTATGGAGACCATAGTGTTGATGAAGTAAAGGAATACCTCAAAGAAAAAGGCATTCCCGTGCGCATGGAGGTAGCAAATGATTGATCAGGAGTTGCTTACAAAAATTGATTTTGATAAACAAGGGGGATTAGTGCCTGCTATCGTTCAAGATGCACAGAACGGCCAAGTATTGATGTTGGCATATATGTCAAAGGAAAGCTTACAGATGACCTTGGAAAAAGGTTTGGCTTGTTACTATTCTCGCAGCCGTCAATCTTTGTGGTTGAAGGGAGAAACCAGCGGACATTATCAACATGTATGCAGGATTGATGTAGATTGTGATGAGGATACGATCTTGTTAAGTGTATTACAAGAAGGAGCTGCTTGTCATACCGGTGCGCGAAGCTGTTTTTTTCAAACGCTTTATACGAAGGAGGATACGGATGAAAAATGAATTAGAAACATTGTATGAGACGATCGTCGATCGTAAGATCCATGCCGAAGAGGGCAGCTATACAGCTTATCTATTCAATAAAGGAACAGAAAAGATCTTAAAAAAAGTAGGCGAAGAGTGTAGTGAAGTGATCATTGCATCCATGAAAGAGAATAATCAAGAAGAAATCGTCAATGAAATTGGGGATCTGATCTATCATGTATTCGTACTGATGGCAGATCGGGATATCTCATTAGATGCAGTGAATGAGGAATTAGCACGGCGCAGCAAAAAAACTGGCAACTTAAAACCAGAGCGAAGAAAGATCGAACAGTATTGATGAAGAGAAAGAAACTTGTGAAAGACGTATTGTATTTTTACAAGTTTTTTCTATGGATATTTGACAAACATCAAGATCAGGCATATCATTACTTTAATTATGAATTGAGGGATTGAATGAAAAAAACAATAGCCATTTTAGGACTATATACCATCATGATCTTATTGGGATCCTATTTGTTAAAAGAACTGGATTTCTTTATCACAGCGATCAATTTGATCACAGGTATCGTAATGATCGGTGTCGTCTTTTATCTGATGCCGGGGGCACTTCGCGTAAGCAGCACGAAAGAATGGAAGAAGGACGATGAACAATTGAAAGCTGCACTAGAGAAGCACCAGGAGCGAAAACGTACGATGAGCTGGAAAGAGATAGGAATTGCACTATATGTTATCGTACCTTGGGCGATTGCAGCATTGATGTTTGGGTAGAAGGTGCGTTTGTCGCATCTTTTTTCTTTCTTTTTCATTTGAATCTCATTATAATAGAGAGGCAAGTGAGGGATTACTTATGAAATTGATCGTAGGACTGGGGAATCCAGGAAGAGAATATGAACATACGCGTCACAACGCGGGATTTGAAACCATGGATGAGATTGCAAAGAATGTATCGGCTTCTATCACACAGAAGAAATTCAAAGCGTTGATCGATAAAGTAAATTTACATGGCGAAAGCGTATTGTTGATGAAACCGCAAACGTATATGAATAACAGCGGGGAAGCATTGCGGGCGGCCATGGATTTTTATCATATCGAACCAAAAGATCTGATCGTCATCTATGATGATCTCGACCTTCCAGTTGGAAAACTTCGCCTTCGTCAAAAGGGAAGCGCTGGAGGACATAATGGAATCAAAAGCATCATCGCTCATATCAAGACACAGGAATTTGACCGTATTCGTGTCGGCATCGATAAGGATGCACGAATTCCGACAGTCGATTGGGTGCTGGGGAAAATTCGCAAAGAAGATGAAGAAGCGTATCGCGCTTCTATTGAACAGGGTGCCAAAGCAGCAATCTATGCAATTGAGCATTCCTTTGCGGAAGCGATGAATCAATTTAATAAGAGGTGATCGATATCAAAGCATTACTTCAACTATTACAGGATAATCCAGCTGTACAGAATTTATGTGCTGGGAAAAGTGAATTAGGCAATTTATCTTTGAGCGAAGAGGCTTTGTTGTTAGCTTCTTGGTTCACAAAACAACGTCAGACATTGTTGGTCGTAAAAAATAACAGTTATACGGCACAGCGCCTATATGAGCGAATCACACCGCTCCTCCATGACGAAGCGCTGCTTTTTGTCATGGAGGAATCACTGCGCGTGGAAGCCATTGCATCGTCTCCACAGGCAAAAGCGGAACAGCTTGAAGTGATGGCAGATATCTTACAGCGAGAACAACCGTTTATCCTGATTTTAAATACGGCGGCATTCATGCGTTTCTTGCCTTCTCCAAAACAATTTGCACAGCATTGTTTTCGCTTGCATGTCGATGATGAGATCGATTATGAGGAATTGAAGAAACGTTTGCAGTATAGTGGATACACAAAGGTATCGCGTGTGGATCAACCGCTTTGTTATGCGGCACGCGGTGGGATCGTCGATGTATATTCCATGAATTACGAGCATCCGATCCGCATTGAGTTTTTTGATAATATCATTGACAGCATTCGCTTTTTTGATGAAGGAAATCAGCGTACGATCCGTCAGGTCGATGCGATCGATCTGATTCCAGCGAGTGATCTATTATTGGATGATGAGCAATTAGCTCAAATCCAAGCAGCAATCAAGACAGCTTATGAACAACAAGCGCATCGTCTGGATGAAATCAGTCGCATGCAGCTTTCCCAGTTGCTGGAAGATGATCTGTCAGCCTTAAAGAGTCATCTGCCAGATACGCGTTTTTATCCATATATGGCTTGGCTTCATGATCATTATGGAATCAGCGATTATTGTCCAAATGCGCGTATCGTGCTTTCAAGCGGAGAAGAAATTCGCGATACACGACGAAGAATCCAAGAGGAAACGATCAGCTATGTGCAGGAAATGGTGCAGGAAGGAAGAATGCTTCCAAAATTTACGTTGTTTTTAGATGAAGAACAAAGTATTGCCAATCATCCGATTACGACAATTGATCTATTTCTACATGTTCATCATCCGATCAGTTCGCAGATTTTGATGATTCCTCAAAGCGAACTGCCTTTTACGAAACGTTTAGAGACGATCGCGATGGAAGCAAAGAACAATGCGGTCATCTTATGTGCAGGAAAGAAAGAGCAACATATCTTAAAAGAAGGGTTGGAAAACGAAGAGCTCCCTTATACGGAAGGATTGATCGATTGGCAAAAACCAGGGATCTATATCTGTGACTTGCCATTTGTTGAAGGATTTCAATGTTTACAGGAACAGATCTTGGTTTATACGCAAAAAGAATTGTTCCCGAAAGAAAAGAAACTGACACGCTATCATGCAAAGTTTAAAGAAGCAAATGTCTTAAATGACTATATGGAGTTGAATGTGGGCGATTATGTCGTTCATCATCAGCACGGCGTAGGAAAATATATGGGGATTATTACCCGGAAAAAGGATGGGATTCATCAAGATTACTTACGAATTATCTATCGGGGGAATGATGAATTGCTTGTTCCTTTATCACAATTTCGCTTGATTCGTCGCTATGTGACGAAAGAAGGCACAGGAATCAAATTAAACAAGCTAGGTAGTGGAGAATGGGAGAAAACACGAAGGAAAGTCAGCGAAAAAGTGGAAGAGCTGGCAGGTCGTTTGGTGGAACTCTATGCGCTGCGAAGCGAAAATATTGGTCATGCGTTTTCAAAGGATACGCCGATGCAAAAAGAGTTTGAGGATCAATTTGCATATGAGCTGACTGCTGATCAGGAAGAAGCGGTGAGAGAAATCAAGCAGGATATGGAAAGCAACCGTCCGATGGATCGCTTGTTGTGTGGTGATGTCGGATTTGGAAAGACGGAAGTCGCCGTACGAGCTGCTTTTAAGGCCGTTGTAGACAATAAGCAAGTTGCTTTCTTATGTCCAACAACAATTTTATCTATGCAGCATTATCAAACGTTTATCGATCGTTTTCAGGAGTATCCGGTTCGCATTGAAGTGATCAACCGCTTTGTCTCAAAAGCACAACAAACAAAAATTTTACAAGGCTTAAAAGAAGGAACAGTAGATATCATCATCGGAACACATCGTCTGTTATCCAAAGATGTCGAATGGAAAGATCTTGGCTTTTTGGTTATCGATGAGGAACAGCGTTTTGGCGTGGAACATAAGGAGCGCATCAAAGAGTTAAAAAATGGAATCGATGTTCTCTCCTTAAGTGCAACGCCGATTCCGCGTACATTGCAAATGTCATTGGTGGGAATACGTTCCTTGTCACAACTCAACACACCTCCTAGCAATCGTCATCCGGTACAGACATATGTCATTGAACATAATGACGGTATGATAAAAGAAATCATCCAAAGAGAGCTGTCACGCGGGGGACAGGTGTTCTATCTCTTTAATCGAATTGAACAGATCTATCAGGTAGCGAATGAGTTAAAAAAGGCCTTTCCAGATGTGGGGATCGGAGTAGCTCACGGACAGATGGAACGAGAAGAGATCGAAGATGTCATGTTGGCATTTCATGCGAACAGTTATCAGGTGCTCGTTTGCACAACGATCATCGAAACGGGAATCGATATTCCCAATGCAAATACGATCCTGATCGAAGATGCGGATCGATTTGGTCTTTCACAGTTGTATCAAATTCGTGGGCGTGTTGGAAGAAGTCATCGAGTTGCTTACGCGTATCTCATGTACCGTCCAAGAAAAAAACTCAATGAGACAGCAATCAAACGTTTAAAATCGATTCGAGAATTTACGCAGTTAGGCAGCGGTTATAAGATTGCCATGCGAGATTTGACGATTCGTGGGGCAGGAGATCTATTGGGACCGCAACAGGCAGGCTTTATCGATAGTGTCGGTATTGATATGTATATGGAAATGTTGCACGATGCGATTGCGCGGCATCGTGGTATAGAGACAAAAGAAGAAACGCCGTTAAAGAGTGTCCCATTGCAAATCGATGCATATATACCTCAGCAGTTTGCTCCAGAGGACGGGGATAAGCTTTCACTCTATCAGCGAATCGAAAAGGTGAAGACGAGCCGTGCTTTACAGGAGTTGATCGAAGAAGTAAAAGATCTTTATGGCCGTTTACCAAACGAAGTGCGTCTATTATTCGAAAAGAAACAGTTAGATATTTTGACAAACGAAGTCAACGTAGAAGATTTTAAGGAAACTGCTAGAGACTTGCGTATTATCTTTACCAAGGAATGGAGTTCGCAAGTAGACGGTGTTCGTCTTTTTGAACGTATGAATCAATTATCCCGATCCATCGCTCTTCGTTATCGGGAAGGACGCATCATTTTAAGCATACCAAAAGGAAAGAAGCAATTAGAGCTATCCATTGCGGCGTTAACCGAAAGTTTACAGATGTAATAACTGGTATAAAATACATTTGGTATGCCCATACTATCTTCGTAGAGAGTTCATGAAGTAGTGAACGGAGGGATTGTATGAAAGCGACCGGAATAGTCAGAAGATTAGATGATTTAGGCAGACTTGTCATCCCAAAGGAGATGCGCCGTCAATATCGATTAAAAGAAGGAGATTCCATTGAATTTTTTACGGAAGATGATAAGATCATCATCGAAAAGCATAATGTATTCTCTCGAAATATGGATGAGATCGAAGCAATGTGTGAGATCCTTTCGAAAATGGGAGAGAGCAAAGTGTTATTCCTGCATGAAGAATGGTTAGATAAACAGCATATCCAGATTAGCGACGTGTTTTTAAAACATGCGAACGTCCATCGAAATATCCAATTTCATGATGAACGTGTATATGCTGAAACTTCGATTCGCTATCAAGGAAGTATTTACCCAATCATCGTTTTTGGTGACTGGTATGGAGCTTTCGTCTTGTTGGAAAATGAAACGGCTCCTAATGAAACACAAAGAAAAGTAGCGGAAGCTTTCGCAAAGTTATTGACAAAACAACAAGAACATTAAATAGGGATTGCGGCATGACAAAATGCATGCCAGAAGGGGGAAACATGCGATTAGATAAATATTTAAAAACGGCTCGTATCTTGAAAAGACGAACGGTGTCAAAAGAATTGGCAGATCAACAGCGTGTGTATGTTAACGAGCGAATCGCAAAACCAAGCACAGAAGTAAAACCAGGAGATGAGATTCGTATTCTGTTTGGTTATCGCGAATTGACGATCCGCGTCTTATCGACACCAAAACAAGTATCGAAAAGCGATGCTGCTTTGATGTTTGAAGTCATCGATGAAAAAAAGATCGCAACAGAGGAATATAAAGAGACAGACGTTGAATAATGAAAGAGGTGAACCAAACTTTATATATTCAAACGGTTCCCTTTTATTAGATGAAAAGGAAATGGAATTTCAATGAAAAAAGGATCAATTCTCTTCTTTAGGAAATTGATCCTTTAATATACCAGTGACAATTTTGAAAACTGTTTAATTACTCTTCTGCATATTGAATAGGGATGATGGACAAAGGAGCGATATCCGCAATAGCATCCCCATCTTCATGCAGTGCATAAAGACCATCTACTTCCAAGATCACTGAATCCCCCTCTTTTAACTGATAAGCGAGATAAACATCCTCTGCATATACGCTGTCGAGGCAGAGTTCTACTTCTTCATCTTCTAAATAGAGTTCTCGTTCATCAGGTAAGGTGAAAATGATGCGGTGATCTTCGATCTTTTCGATCGTTGCGGTTATGGTTTGGTAATCTGTCTTTTCAAAAGAGACAAGAACATCTTGTTCTTTGCTTGTTTGCCAATCTTGATCGGTGATCGAAACTTGTTGATAAGGATAATAGGCCTTTGTGAGAAGATGATCACTTTTTTGATTGATGACTTCCACCGAGAGGCCAACATCGCTGTCAGCGGTCAACAAGATGCGGTTTGCTAAAGCGATATTTAAAATTCCAAACAGATCGCTTCCAAAATTGATGGAAGAAGATGATAAAAAATGTTCAAAAGATGTGAATTGCTCGACGGCATCCTCTTCTAAATAAATACGTACGGTCTGGTAGTTGCCATCATAAGAGACAAGATCTGAATTTAAAAACGAAGAAGATTCAATGACTTCCTGTAGAAGTTTTTCATTTTGATCGATCAGTGCATCACGCTGTTCATCTGTTGCCTGAAGCAATAGATAATCTCCTTCGATCGAAACTTCTTCTCCATATTTTTGATCGATCGTATATGCATCATCTCCTTCATAAGAAAGAATGCTTTCATAGGAAGGTTGCCCTAGGAACCATTTATAAAAACTGGAAAAACGATAGGTCGTCGTCTCCGTTTGTGCATTTTGACAACCACTGAACATAAGAATACACAAACTGGTTAAAAGGAAATTATTGAACTTTTTCATCTTTCTCACCCATATTCTATTTCCACTTCATTATAACATAGAAACGTTTACAGATGTTTGAGAGACGGGCGATAACCCTAAGAATGGTATTCGGTGTTCATAGTATGGAACAAGAGGGTGAAAAATACGATGTTTCAAGGAGTTTTGCTGGTCATTGCATTAAGCCTAGATAGTTTTTTAACTTCATTTGCTTATGCCCTTCGCCATATTTCGATCCCGCTGAAGAGCGCTATGGTCATTGCAGGGATCTCTGCAGGGTTTTTAGCGCTGTCCTTCGCGTTGTCCACGCAATTTATACAGTATCTATCTCCCTGGATCGCATCTTTTTGCAGCGCGCTCGTCTTTGCTGTATTAAGTGTCTATTCATTTTTCCAAAGTGCGATCAAAGGGATCTTAAGAAAAAACAGACAGGGAATCACGTTGCGTTATGGCAGTATTCAGATCGTGTTGGACATCTATCTCGATGAAGAGAAAGCTGATCAGGATCACTCTAAAACGTTATCGGTCAAAGAGGCTGTTTATTTGGCAGTGACCTTATCATTTGATTCTTTGTTCAGCGGATTAGCTTTGGGATTTACACTGACGTATCCGTTTATGATCGTTTGTCTTGATTTTGTGATCGCATTATTCTCTATCTATCTACCTGCTCTATGTACAAGACATTTCTTAGCGGAGTGTCCTTTTGATTTCGGATGGTTGAGTGCAATCTTATTTGCGTTGCTCTGCATCCTTCAATTTGTATGAAACAGCAATCATAATTTGAAGTAAAAAGGTTTATAAATAAAGCAAAAAGTGATATATTATGTTTGTTGTGAATAGGAGGAAATTGCAATGAGCAAAAGACCAGTCGTTTTAGTTGTAATGGACGGCGTAGGAATTCGTGAATCTGATTTCGGAAACGCAGTCAACAACGCATACAAACCTACATTAGATGATTTATGGAAAAATTGTCCACATACAGAGATCAAAGCGCATGGAGTAGCTGTCGGATTGCCAAGTGATGGTGATATGGGAAATAGTGAGGTAGGCCATAACGCTTTGGGATGCGGACAGATCTATAGCCAGGGTGCAAAACTGGTAAATGAATCAATCGAAAGCGGCGACATTTTTGAAACAGATACATGGAAAGCATTAGTTAACAAATGTAAAAATAATGGAAAGATGCATTTCTTAGGTCTTCTTTCTGATGGAAACGTGCATTCTCATATCAATCATTTAAAAGCATTGATCAAACGTGCAAAAGAAGATGGAGTAAAAGAAGTTCGTTTGCATGCATTACTGGATGGACGTGATGTACCAGAAACAAGTGCACTGATTTATGTAGAAGATATTGAAAACTACATGGCAGAACTGAATGATGACAACTTCCATGCATGTATTGCCAGCGGTGGAGGCCGTATGAAAATTACGATGGACCGTTATGAAGCAAACTGGGCCATGGTAGAAGAAGGATGGCATACGCATGTATTAGGTGAAGGACGTCAATTTGCATCCGCAAAAGAAGCAATTGAGACATATCGTGCAGAGAGCGGCGTTGTGGATCAGGATCTTCCTGCATTTGTCATCGCTAAGGATGGAAAACCAGCAGGAACGATTGAAGATGGCGATTCTGTGATTCTCTTCAACTTCCGTGGAGACCGTGCACAGGAAATTTCTTTGGCATTTGACGGAGATGAAAACTTTGATAAATTTGACCGCGTACGTGTACCGGATGTAATGTATGCCGGTATGTTGCAGTATGATGCAGATCTGAACATTCCACATAACTTCTTATCATATCCACCAAAGATCAAATACACTTTGTCAGAGCATTTGGTAAAACATGGCATCCGTCAGTATGCGATCAGTGAAACACAGAAATACGGTCATGTGACATATTTCTGGAATGGTAACCGTTCTGAGAAATTTGATGAAAACTTGGAAACGTTTGAAGAAGTAAAATCTGATGTCGTTCCATTTGAACAACGTCCATGGATGAAGTCTGCAGAAATCACAGATGAATTGATCAAAGCAATCAAATCAGGAAACTATGATTTCCTGCGTACGAACTATCCAAACGGCGATATGGTTGGACATACAGGAAACTACGAAGCAACGATTATCGGTGTAGAATCTGTTGATTTACAGTTAGCACGTGTCAAAGAGGCAGTAGATGCTGTAAATGGTATCATGATCGTTACTGCCGATCATGGAAATGCTGATGAGATGTATGAGAAGCCAAAGAAAGAAGGCGCTCCGATCAAATCAAAAACAAGCCATACATTGAACAAAGTACCTTTCATCGTTTACGGTGCAGACGTAAAGATGAAAGAAGGCGATTTTGGTCTTTCAAATGTAGCGGCTGTCGTTACGGATCTGTTAGATCTGCCAGCAGATGAGCATTGGAACGAATCTATTATCGAAAAATAAAAAAACAGGTCGTATTCACACAGAGAATCAAAATAAAATGGACCCTGTAAATAGGACACCAGAAAAAAAGGTATAAAAGATGCTGGAA
>CBCTZR010000038.1:0-19617 GCA_965151435.1 uncultured Merdibacter sp.
TCACGAGTCTAAACCTGTCGAATATTACTTACACATGATTGGTCACATTCCCTATTCTTGAGTTTTATGCATTTTTGACTGTCAAAGATGGGATTATAAAAAATATACATGATTTTTTCAACCATCTTTCTTCAAAATCTTTAAAGATTTTTAAAGATTTTTAAACGACAAACTATTTCACCTCACATGATCGATACATGTGAAAACATATCTGTTTTTATCTACAGCGTCATACTCATAATTTCTTTTCAAAAATCTTATGTTCTTTTATCAAGTCAAAACCATTCTTTTGATAAAAATGATGGGCATTGATCCTCTTAACTTGAGAGCCTACATTTATGCTACCTAACTGGTGCTCTTTCGCAAATGCTTCAACATACGCCAACAACTTTGTACCCACACCTTTTCGCTGTACATCCGAGGCAACTGCTAGTGTATTGATGATCAAATATGACCCTTTATGAATGCTATATTTAATTACCACTTCGATAACCCCTTGAATCATTTCATCCTCAACAGCAACAAATACATAATTATTTTTGTCTTGACTTACGATTTCAATCATCTTTTCCATTTGCTCAACAGGAAAATCATACTGCATGACATCATGATATAAATCATAGATCTGCCCTGCGTCCTTAGGTCTCGCTTCTCTTATCATCTTAATCGCTTCTTCCTCAATCCATTGAGATTATATAATTTTGTAATACTAAACACAAGATGCTCAAAATCAAATTGGCTGATTAGATCAAAAATAAAAGCAATCGCTTAAATCATTTTCTCAAGGATACAAAACGATTGCTTTTAAATAAACAAATATCCTATTCCTATCAAAGTATATAATTCCGAAGATCTTTTCTAAAACTGCAGAAGCTTTTAAAATTATCATCTAAATAATTCTATATATCCGCTCTATATTTCTCTAAAAGTTCTTCTAATAGATCTGCTGCAGTAATAATCATTTTTTCACAACGTTTTTCATCCGTCTTGTATTTATCTTTTAATTCATTGCAATAATGCGCCTCTAATTTTATGTGGAACTGCGTCATCATTTCTTTTACTGCAGTTTTCATATTCTCACTTTCGTGTGCTAAGCCATTGGAAAGTAGCATTCCTAATACAGCAACGCAAGAGGAACAAGCACCACACACTTCATCATAATACATTCCTGCTCCAAATGCTGAACTTGCCTTTAACATTGCAGGTGACAATTTCAAATCATAATACTCATTAGCAGCAAACAAAATCGTTTCAGAACAGCTTAAATTGTTTTTTTCATCATAATATTTTAATGCACAATCTCTAAACATATTTTTCACCTCTATATCCTTGATATGACGTAAATCCTCCCGTTATATTTACCGTTTCATAACCATATGCACGTAAGATACGAGAAGCGATATGGGCACGAATTCCTACTGCACAATAAACATAGATTCTCTCTTTTTGAAATGCTTTTAGTTCGTCGATTCGATCTCTCAATTCGTCCAAGGGAATATGCAAACAATTTTTGAGATGATCTTTTTCATATTCTTTATTTGTTCGAACGTCTAATACAACCAAATCATTACTATTTTCCAATTCTTTCAAATCAATGAGCTCTTCTAGACCCTGAATACAATTTTCACTTACAAATCCAAAATAATTAGCTGAAGACTTTGCGGTAAGAAAAGAAGGAGCGTAGGACAATTCCAGTTTTCTCAAATCAGTCACCTTTGCTTCTAATTTGATTGCAGTAGCTATCACATCGATTAGTTTATCAACTCCCTCTTTTCCAACAGCTTGACAACCAAAAATTTGTTCTGTTTTTGGATCGTAGAATAACTTTGTATGTATCTGTGAATAGCCCGGATAATACGTAGCGTGCGAGTATGGATGCAAACTAATAGTTTGGAAAAGCATATTATTCTTTTTCAACCACTTTGAAGTTAAACCTGTACTGCCAATAACACATTCAAAAAGTCTCAATATATTGGTTCCTATGCCACCTTCATAATAGCTATCAATGCCGCTTATTTGATCAGCAATGATTCTTCCTTGCCGATTTGCCGGATTTGCAAAAGTTAAAGAGTCAGTTCTACCACTAATAAAGTTCTTACAGCTAATCGCATCACCACAAGCATAAACATTTGCAATACTTGTTCTCATCTTTTCATCTACCAAAATAAATCCATTTCGATCCATCAGAATACGACTATTTTTTAAGAAGGCTGTATTAGGCTCAACTCCTGCGGCAACGATCACAAAATCAAAAATGTATTCTGATTCATTACTCAAAAGAATACGATATAGATCATTTTCTTTAACGATCTGTATAATCTTGCTTGAAGTGAGCAGTCGTATCTTATTCTTCTTTAGCTCATTCTCTGCGTAGGATACCAAATCTTCTTCCATATTTGCCAAAATATGTTTTCCATATTCAAATATCGTTACATCTTTATTTAAAGATCGAATGTTTTCTGCCAGTTCTAACCCAATAAAACCGCCGCCTATGATTGCAATTTTTTTCGCCTTCTCCACCTCTTTTTTTATCTTGATCGCATCCTCCACATTTTTCAGATGACACAATTCATCCTCATTATCAAATAGATGTTTCGCTCTCGTACCTGGTGCCAATACAAGATAGTCGTATGTTTCTTCGCTTTCCTCTTTACCTTCACGAATCTTTACTTTCTGGTTTTCCGAATCAACTTGAATCACTTCAGCATTTGTTCTCACTTCTACACGGAAACGTTGAAAAAAAGATTGGGGTGTTTGAAGTATTAAATCTTCTGAATTTTTAATTATGTCCCCTACATAATAAGGAAGCCCGCAGTTTGCATAAGAAATAAAGCCAGACTTTTCAATCATAATGATTTTTGCATTTTCATCTAATCTTCGAAGTCTAGCAGCGCAAGAAGCGCCTCCGGCTACACCGCCAATAATAATAATTTTCTTCACATTCTTCTCCTTTTTACACATTAGTAATAAATAAAATTCCAATTATCGAAATAAATGCCCAGGTAATTAAAGTCAACAAAGCTCCCTTTTTCAATAAATATTTTGAGCTTAATCCATAACCAACTGCTAAAGAACGAAAAGTTGTTGGTAACATGAATGAGCTATTAAACGCCAAACAAATCACAAGAACAAATGGGAATGGATTCTCTCCTATACCGCTGAAAATACTAATTGTCAACGGTACAGATATTGCAGCAGCGGATGTATCATTAGACAGTTCCGATACCAAAATTGTAAATCCAACCATAATGACAAGCAGTAAAGATGGATTTGTGATGTTCGCTTCAATTAAAGCAGTAGCAATGACATCCGTTATACCTGAATCCGCTATCATTTGTCCAAGTGCCATCCCACCAGCAAACATAAATACGGTCCCCCACAATAGATGACTTTCCATTTCATGCCACGTGCATATTTTTTTCTTATCAACAGATATCATCATTGTCAAAAGTCCTCCAATCAAGAAAACAAACGCAGGCTTCAAATTCGGTAATATCGTTGCATAAAATTCTCTAGAAAAAGAGCATAGAATAACAACTAAAAAGATTGATAGACAAACGATTTTTTGTTTTGATATAGCATGATATGCGGCGAGCTGTTTTTTAAAATACGCTTTAGATCCATAAAGATCACTTTTGGTATTAGTCTCAAGAAGTATAACAATCCAACATAACAAAGCAAGTAGACATGTAAGCGGCGCAAAGAACAATGTCCATTCCGCAAACAGATACTCTCTTCCAAGCAACGTTTCAATATAACTTATACCTACAAGATTCATTGAACCGCCTAAAGGAGTAGCAGTACCACCAATACCTACTCCCCACACAATCGCTGACAGAATTGCTGCCCCAGCAATATGTCCATTTTGTCCAGAAAAATCATCTTCTTTCAAATATTTCAGCATAGAAACTGCAATAGGCAGAAGAATGGCAGCAGCTACCGTCTTGGGAATAAATAATGAGAGAAAAACAGCCAATAAAAACCAAACTGTAATTTGTCCTTTTATTGAAACGCCGATACGACTGACTACATGAAGTGATATCCGCTTATCTAAACTTGTTTTTTCAAAACTATAAGCAATCATTGAAGATCCTAGTAATAGCATTACCGTTTCACTTCCGTAATTTGCAAGCAATTGATTCATATCAATTACTGAAAATATCGCATTAACAACAATAGGCATAAAAGCGGTTATTCCCACAGGCAAACACATTGTAACCCACCAATATGCCATCAATGATAAAGTACCCAAAGCAGCAGATTGCGATTGATTTAAAATAGAAGAGGATAAGAAAAAGACTAAGAGAAATAGTAAAAGCCCAATTCCAATATTTATATCTTTTTTTTGCATATCAATCTCGATCCTTCATCTCTTCACCTGTTTTTAGCTTTCCTCCCATTTCTTTATCAATTTCACGTATAGAATCTAAGATCATACCAGTAGTTGAAGCCACCTTGATTTTGGCCTCACGAAAAGCTTCTACTTTTGATTTTGCACTTCCTTTACCATTAGAAGCAATCGCACCTGCATGTCCCATCTTTTTTCCTTCAGGTGCAGAGACACCAACAATATAGCTAATAATAGGAATCGAAACGTGCATGGATTTAATTTTTTCCGCAACATCTTCTTCACTGCTTCCGCCAATTTCACCCAGAATAATGATTGCTTTCGTATCTTTATCCGCCAAGACATAATCCAAAGCCGTGCTATGGGAAAGACCAGTAATTTGGTCTCCTCCTATACAGATACATAAGGATTCACCATATCCAGCAAAAGCTAAGTTAGAAGAGACCTCATGTGTCAAGGTGCCACTTCTAGAAATAATCGCTATATGACCTTTTTTATAAATATATTCAGGCATTACACCAATTTTCCCAACTCCAGGTTTGATCATTCCAATTGTATTTGGGCCATTAATGATCACACCTTTTTGTTTTGCATGTTGTACGATTTTCATAACATCCAATACTGGAACGAATTCTGTAATAATATTGATCAGTTGTATATTTTGATCAATTGCTTCCATTGCAGCACTAAGCACAAACTTTGGCGGAACTAAGATCATAGAAGCATTTACCTCCGGATGCTCTTTTATGAGATCTTTTACTGTATTATAAACTGGTTTCCCACACACTTCTTCTCCTGCTTTTCCAGGAGATGTTCCTCCAACCAAAATCGTACCGCTCTCTATTGTCCGCTGTGCATGTATTTTTCCCTGTTTTCCTGTGATTCCTTGAATGATCAGTCTTGTGTTATTGCTAATCATATTTTTTCCTCCATCAATCGTCTTAATTTTTTGACCGCATCATCCGTTGTTCCATATTTCACCATAGCAATATCACGCTCTTCATAAAGTTTCCATCCTTCTTCTTGATTAAACCCTCTTGATTTAACTACGATCACTTTGTCTGTTTGCATCTCATCGTAAGCTTTGCAAATTCCTTTTGCCATTTCTAAACAATTATTCACTCCGCCAAACACATTGATGAAGACTGCTTTTATGTTATCAATTTCAAGCAACATGCGTAGAGCATGATACGTTTTTTCTGAAGTAACCCCACCTCCTAAATCGCAGAAATTAAAAGGTTTAAGACCATAATATGCTAAAGAGTCCACACTTGCCATACCGATACCTGCTCCTCCAGCAATAACACCGATCTTTCCATCTTCATGTAAACTAACAAAAGAAAGATCATACTGTAACGCCCTTGCCTCATAGAGGTTTTTTTGAGATTCTCTAGAGAAAAGCAACTGAATGTTATCTTTTTGTCGATACCATGCATTGTCATCTATAACGACTTTTGCATCCATCGCTATGTATTTACCATCCATCAATTCTCCTAAAGGATTGATTTCTGCGGTTGTACAATCACATTCATTCACCATTTTCCATAATTTCAAAATGATATCCTTCAATTGCCTATTTCCATACTTTTCAGCAATCTGAGCAGCATGTTCACAAATGTTCATTTCATTCACTAATTTAGACTCAATCTTTCCCTGCCGCGCAAGATCTTCGATATCCATTCCTCCCTGATCGCTATATAATAGAAGAAAACACTGATTTTTCCTATCTAACGTAAATCCGACATAATGCTCTTTTTTCACTTTTACAAACGGCGCAATATGGATGTTTGCAGGTGTACTGCCATGTATCTTGATCGTTCGAATTTTTGCTGCTTTCTCAACAAATTCCTTTTGATTATATACGATTTGAATTGCTCCAGCTTTTCCTCGTTTGCCAGATAAATATTGTCCTTTTAAAACTACCGGATATTCTATATCTTTTATTTTTTCATCATTTAATAAATTTACTTCTTCTGTATTGATTCCAAATTTGCGAAACAATAGTTTTCCTTCCACTTCATAAAGATCCATAAGTCACCCTCTAGTCTTCTAACATATCTTCTAAAACTCTCGGTGTATCTAATGGGAAAGCAATCCTAGTTGTATTCATCAGATATTTATAAGTAAAATTATCAGAAATGCTATTATTTCCCCAAGAACCGCATCCTAAAGTTGTTGTTGGAGTTAAATTATTATAACAACTTCCTCCTGCTGCTCCAGAACTTGCTTGATTTACGATAAATCTAGATACTGGCATTTGTAAGGCAACATCTAGAATATGTTGTTTATCGTTCGAATGAAATGCAACACTATGTCCAATTCCTTCATTCCTTAAATTTGATAAAGCAATTTGAACTGCATCATCTAAAGTTTGATAAGTAATCAATCCAATGACCGGAAACATCTTTTCTTTACAAAGAACATCTTCTGTTCCTGATTTTGTCAATGGTACTACAATAATTTTTGTAGTTTCTTCAATTGATAAATTTGCCATTTCAGCAATTATCCTCACATCTTTTCCGACAGCCTTTTTATTGATTTTTCCTTGTGGAAATAAAATTTCTCGTAAACGAGCAGTTTCGTCCTCATTTGCAATATAACCACCATTGTTGACAAAAGAATTTATGATTGTTTCTTTTTCCTCTTGTGGGATGATTGCCATCTGCTCTCCAGAACAAATGATTCCATTATCAAAACTTCTACCCGTAATGATCTTTTTCACGGTTTCTTCATAATTCACACCACGATCAATGATACACTGCACATTTCCTGCTCCGACACCAAATGCTGGTTTTCCGCTGCTGTAAGCGGATTTCACCATACCCATACCCCCGGTTGCTACAACCACATCACAGTTGGCCATCAGCTCATTTGTCTTCTCCAAACTTGGTACAGTGATGGTCAATACCAAATCTGGATTTACTCCATTTTCTTTTAATATGTTTCGAAAAAGATTCGCACAATAAATAGCGCATTTTTTAGCTGATGGATGTGGAGAAAAAATGATTGAATTCCTCGTTTTTAATGCAAAAGCAGTATTAGATAATGGTGTTACAATAGCATTCGTTGTAGGACAAATGCTGGCAACTACTCCTACAGGTTTAGCTAACTCAACGATCCCTTCAAGATCCGTATTGATCACACCTACTGTCTTTTTATCTTTGATCGAGTTCCAAATCAGAAGTGCTTTTGTTTTGTTCTTTGCAATCTTATCTTCCACCTTTCCCAACTTAGTTTCTTCAACTGCCATTTTTGCCAATTCTTCTGCATGATCATAGATCACTTTACAAATGGAACGAGAAATCTTATCTACTAATTCTTGTGAAGCAAATTGAAATTCCTCTTGTGCCTTTCTAGAACGTTCAACTAAGTCTTTTATCGTTTCTTTTTCATTTATTTCCAATTCAATCATAAAATTTCTCCTTTCATTAACAACTCTCCTTTTTTAATTGCATTCTCATGACATAGTTCCCATCGATAGTTTCGACTATCTTCAGGCGGTAACATAATAATCGGAATCACCGTATCAATGCTTTTTTCTTTTAACAAGTTCAAATTCACCTCAACGATTGGATCCCCTTTCATAACACGGTCATTTAAAGATTTTAATATAGTAAATCCTTCTCCATTTAAACCAACACTTTCCAAACCTATATGCACCAAAACACAACAATTTTTTGTAAACTCTATACCAAATGCATGCCCTGTTTCAAATAAAATAGATAGTTTTCCATCACAAGGAGCACATATTGTCGTAGTGCAAGGTAAGATGGCTATACCTTCTCCTATAATTCCTTTTGAAAACATTTTATCTTTTACATCCGCTAGAGAAATGATATCTCCATCCACGGGAGCATAAATTTCAAATGGAGTAACTTTTTTAAATATTTTTCCCAAAAATCCCATAATTCCTCCCAAATGGAAAGCCCTGCAACTTAGCAGGGCTTTTAATACATCTTTAGGCTTTATTTCGTTCTGCTTTTTGTTGTTTGCTCATTACAAAATACGTTAATCCAAAAGAGATTACCATCGTAATAGCACATGAGATCAAATAGTAGCCCAATCCGCCAGCTAAGAATAAAGTAATTCCAGGAATTGCAAACACGCCCATTCCGGTTCCTTGAATACCCATCAAGCAACCAAACCAACCGCCGATGCCGCCACCGATTGCTCCACAAATAAATGCAGACATACCTTTGCTAGGTAATGTTTGTGCAAAGATTGCAGGCTCAGTTATTCCCATTGCGGCAGCAAGCGTATTAGAAACTGCACTTGCTTTTTCCTGTTTCGATTTAGCAAGGAAAATGAAAGCTGCACACGCGCCACATTGACCTAATACCGCTGTGCTTCTCATTACGGACATTGGATTTAATCCTGTTTCAGCCAAATATCGAATATCAATAATATTTAACGCATGGTGACAGCCCGTGATTACAATGAACTGTTGCAAGAACGCTATACAGAATCCTCCAATGCCTAGTGGTAATGCAATAAACCAACCATAAAGATCAACGAATAAGTTCTCTACCGTTCTTAGCATAGGACCAAAGACAAACATCGTTAATAAGAACGTAATTGAGACAGCTAATAATGGTGTAAAAATTTGATCTACAATATTCGGAACTACATAATCACGGAAGATATTTTCAAGATTAGCAACAATCCAACCGGCTGCTAACGCAACCAGTACACTTCCTTGGAAACCAGCAATACCGATGTTTAATCCAAAGAGATTGACCATTAATGCATCTGCTTCTCCCTTTGCGACAGCAGCTCCACCCGGCAATGAAGTGCTAACCAACATAATTCCCAAAACGATACCTCATGCCGGAGTACCACCGAACTTTTTGCAAGAAGACCAAGTGACTAAGACTGGCATCATATCAAATACAGTCGAACATAAGATTGTTAGTATTGTATACCAGCTCGAATCTGTTGAAATCAAATTTAGATATACGAGTAAAGCTCGAACACCTGAGAGCATACCTGCCGAGATGATTGCTGGTAAAACTGGTACAAAAATATCACCAAATAGTCCACTCACCTTTTGGATAAACGAACCACCTTGAGCATTGATAGAGGAAGACAAATCATCTGCCCCATTATCTCTTGCATATTTTTCTGCAGCTTTGTAAACTTTGGTAACTACACCAGGCCCAAAAATGATCTGATGTTGTCCTCCACCTTTGGCAAGTCCTTTTACTAATGCTATTTTTTGTATTTCATCTTCATTTACTTTCGACTCGTCTTTCACAACGACACGAAACCTAGTTACACATTGTGATAATGATCGAATATTGCTTAAACCCCCACAAGCATCTATGCACTGACGAGCAATATCATCATATTGTGCCATATTTTTCTCCTCTCTTTCTTTTTACTTATCAGTATTAGACATACCATTTCTTCCCTTTTTCACAAACAGATGTCCACGCTTTATTCATTGCGCCTAATTCTTCATAGTATTCCAATAGCGCTTTTTTAAAGCCCTCTGCTGCGGCTCCCCAGAAAAATCCATCGTATTCTGGATAATCTTTTACTGCTTGAATTGCACCCTTCCACAGATCATGACCAACATTCAGCTTTTGAATTCCATGCGAAGCAGCTAATCGAAGTTTATCAAATCCAGTATCGGAACCTCCGTGAAGAACCCAATACACATCTAATCCTTCGCAAGCTTTCTTGATTTCTTCAAATCGGTCAATATCAATTTTTACTTCTCCATTATAGAAACCATGTGCTGTTCCAATAGCCACTGCTAACGCATCGATTCCTGTTTCTTTTACAAAACGAGCCGCTTCTTGTGGATCGGTCAACCCTTGATCCCCATCATCTGCATAAGTTTGCGCATTTCCAACTTTGCCAAGTTCCGATTCAACCGTTAAACCCGCAGCATGTGCAAATTCAACAACTTTTTTTGCCTTTTCAATATTTTGATCAATTGGAAGAGCTGAATAGTCACACATAACAGCTGTAAATCCCGCTCTAAATGCCCCCATCACCATTTCTTCGGTTTTTCCATGATCCAAATTAATAGCAACAGGAATAGGTGTCTGCATTGCTAGCTGGCGTACTAAATGTCCTAAAAACATAAAATCTGGATGGTGCCAATAAGCGATATCTATAATCAATGGTGTATTTGCTTCTTCTGCAGCAGCAATCGCTGCTCTTGCATCTACTTCACAGCAAATATTGGGTGCAGGTAAGCAATAGTTATTTTGTCTTGCATGTTCAAGAATTTCTTTCATCGTTACTAACATAAGTTATTGTCTCCTCCTATTGTTCTTTTATTGAAGTAGTTCATAGCGCTATGTTTACGCTTTTATTATTGATGAAAAAGTATAAAAAAAGAATAGTTTTTGGGCATTCAGAAAAAAACTACAGCAATTGTAGTTTTTGTTTAAATGAGACATACTATATTTCAAAAATACTCTATTTTCTATTATAAAGGTTTCTCAACATCTTCTAATCTTTGTATGTTTTTATACCCTCAATTCACTGTATTTCTCAAAATACTCTGGATAAAACTTTGCAATAAACGCATAATAAATAACATCAATCAAGAAAAGCAATCCAATTCTACTTGAAGTATTTACCAATCGATTCCTTGTTTCACTTGAGTTTGAATATAACAATAAGTCATAGATACCTTCCATTTGATTATTTCTATAAGAAGTCAATAAGATAGTTTTAAATCCTTTTTCTTTCGCATCATCAAGATTATGTATAACGCTCTTTGTATTTCCAGAATAGGTAATACCGATAAATAAAGTATCTTCTTTCGCATTGATCACAGAAAAGCGCATCCAATAATCATCATTATAAGCGAAGGTGTATTTTCCAACTTTAATCAATTTTCTTTCTAAATCTTCTGCAACAAAAAAACTAGATCCACCGGCAAATATCACTATTTCTTTTGCTTCATTCCAGTAATTCATTGCTTTATTTAGTTTTTCTTCTGTTAGCACTGTAGCTGTTTTTGAGATCGTATCTTCAACAATTGTAAGATAATACTGCGGTTGTTCATATAATTCAGCTTTAGATTGTATTACTTCTCTTTCCCGATAAAGTTGATCCGTAAATGCATACTTGAATTCTGAAAAAGAATGATATCCGCATTCTTTACAGAATCGCATGACGGACGGTGGAGATACATGACAATTATTTTCTATGTCGATAATTCGGAGATTCCTCACTTCATCTGCATTTAAAGACAGCAAATAATTTGAAATTATTGAAGACACTGAATTGCTTTTTTTCAAGTCATACACTTTTGTTATAAGATCCGCTTGTTCCATAATCCATCCTCCTCAACTGTCGTATATGCCAGATAACTCCCTTTTTAGCACAATCGAATCTTTTTAATTAGGAATTCTTAGCTTCATCTATAAAAAAGTATACTAATCTTCTAAAAAAAGAGCAAATGAAAAGTTTTATCTCAAACTGACAAATATTTCCTAAAGATGAAATGAACACCTACGCTTAAAAACTCACAGACAGATTATTCTAATTAATTTTAAAAAAGCCAGACTTATCCTAGAAATCAGACTATTTAAAAACGATTAAAACAGTCTATTTATTATGAAACTCTTATTTTAAATAGTTGTATTTAACGATTGATCATCCAAAACAAGAATACGATCTGTGTAATGAGTATCAATGGTACTCCGATGACAAAATAGTATTTTCGTATCTTATGTCTGAACCCATACATTCCCAATAAACCGCCAATCGATCCTCCTGCAGAGGCAAATAGAATGAGCGTTGAAACCTTAATTCGAGATTTCTGCTTGAGTGCAAAATATTTATCTAATCCGTACATGATAAAGGTAAGAATATTGATAAATAGCAAATACAACATCAAATACTGATTACTTTTCATCCACCCGATGAAATCAAAAGAAAGATTTTCCCATTGTTGATCTTTAAAGAGGAAAAAAGCAATCAGTTGAAGGATGCATACGCAAACTGTGAAGATCGTAATCATCATGGTTTCTTTGCTTGGCTTACGCTTAAAAATTAAGATTCCTAAAAAGATCCCCAAAGAACCTCCTGCAACCGCAACCAACATCAGCACTTTTTCCAGGCTTTTCTTTGCGCTAATTCCTAAAAATACCGTAAGCGCAAAGAAGAGCAACCCAAGAATATTCATCCCTATCAGGTAATACATCCATCCTTGCAAGCTATAAAAACCTCCTCTATTTATAAAGCTATCTCCAATTTACTAATCATTTTAGATATTCGATAAATTCCTGTAGATTTGTTGCTTCCAATAGTTTTCGAAAGCGAGCCGGATCACACAACACACGTACCACTCCATCATACAAATCGGGAAAATCGTGGAGATCTTTTTTACGAATGCCGATCATCAAACAGAGTTTGACCATCGTCCCATTCCATGAAATACCTCTATTATTGATCAATACGGCAAACATCGTTTTCCTGGCTGTTGCTCGAATAGAGTGTGGTATCGCAAACGAATGGAAAAAGGAAGTTGGTGATAATGCTTCTCTATCTTTTACTGAAGGGATAAAATCACTATCTACGATACCGTAATCAACAAGCTTTCCTCCTAAAAAATCGATGGCTTCTTCTGATGTTGAAATATCATCTCGAACAAAGAAAAGATCTGGAGAAAAACATTCCATCAGACTAATATACTCACTTCGTTTCTTCTTATTCTGTATGCATTCAGAAATTGCTGTATCTACGTTCAATCGATCGACCACATCATAAAAGGGAGTGATCGTCACGATTTGTTTCCCTATCATATCAATTTTTTCGGTTGTGATGATCAAATCAAAATCGTGCTCTGGCAGATGACCGCAACCAGGTTCGACCTTGTTGATCACGACTTGATCTCCGTTTTTTTCATTGATCATCTTTATGATGCGATCCGCAATACCATGGTAATTGCTAACGTAAAAGAGAATAGAAACCACATCCGTATTTTTAGCCTCTGCATAGATGATCATTCCGATATGGACTGCTAAGAAAACGATTTCTTCATCTGGTATCGTTAAATCAAATTCCATTTCTAACTGTTTAGTAAAATGCAATGCCACATCATAAACGTACGGACAGTTTTCCTTCATCATGAGAGGTGATTCATTCATAATGAAATTGTTGATTCGCCCACGCTTAATCAGTTCTGAAATATGTAACGCAAAATTATGCAAATAGGCGGAAATATCAATATGAATATCATAATCATCAAAAATGGACAATAATATCGCCGCAATTTTAGCCTCAAACGCTTCATCCGCTACCATCTGGCTCTCTGAGAGCGAATTGACGATGATCTGTCCTTGAAACATTGAAGCAATATAACAAATATCGCTTTCCTTCACCTTTGTTTGATAGAGCTCACAAAAATGCTCAGTAATGGTCTTTGCCAGCCCGTATGCATTCGAAGCTGGATCATAGGTATAGTCTTCTGGTGTATGTGCCCCTTTATATGCCCGATATAAACAAATCATGATCGATATGATCAAATTATTTGCATAAGGGTACTGTACGAGATATCCCGAAGAAGCGATGGATGATTGAATGATCTCCTTTAATTTACCTACATCAATATCTCCAAAATAGCGCACGAGATGTTGATCGTCATTAGCATCTTGAAAAACCATCTTCCGTAACATCCTTCGCTTATTTAATTCCGTACCTTCCAACCGTACCCATTGATCTTTTATGATTGCTTTTAATTTATATGGTTTTAACAACAGATTGATACGTTGGATCATACTTCTTAATGCGGATTCTGACAGGAACAGATCATCTGCCAACTTATGAAAAAGACTATTTTCTTCCGTCAACAGCATCTTGATCAGCATTTCCTCTTCTTCCAAGTTCTTTTTTAGGTGAAAATCGCCAACAAGTGTATAACCCTTTTGCCCTGATACGATCAATCCGAGATTGCGCAATATGTTCATTTCAGATTGAACAGTTCTTAACGAATACCCTGTTGATTTTGCGATGGTCTTCCCTGTAGCAGTATTCTTGCATTTTTTTATCGTTTCAATCATTTCTATTTGTCGAATCGTCAATTCCATACATATACTATAACATTCTTTAGAGAGGAAGAGAACTATTGTTTTGCGGGGGTCATCGCAATAAAAAAATTGCGGCACCTAAACAAATCGTATATAATTTGAATAAAGATTGGGGGTGTATACGATGACAAAGGAAAAAGTACAATTGCTCGCTTTTGACATCATTGCCAATTCAGGGGAAGCAAAAGACTACTATGTAAGAGCTGTACGCGCAGCACAAGCTGGCGAATTTGAGAACTGCGATACATTGCTCAAACAAGGGAATGATTCGATCGTAAAGGCACATAAATCACAGACGGAATTATTGAATGCCGAGATCAATGGTGACGATCTGCCTTTCAGCATCATCCTCATCCATTCACAGGATCATCTAATGACAACGATATCGTACGAGCAATCGGCAAAAGATACGATCGAAGTCTACAAAAAGTTAGCCTCAATCGAATCAGGTAAATAAGGAGGAAAATATTTATGGGGAAATTTTCAAAATGGTTGGAAGAAAAACTACTTCCATTAGCAAACAAAATTGCAAAGCAAAAATACCTGAAAGCTATTTCGAATACCTTCATGACGATCATCCCATTCTTGACGATCGGATCGATCGCATTGGTTTTAGTATCACCAGTTGCAAATTCAGCTGATCTAGAACCAGGCTTGTTCAAAAGCTTTATCGAAGGTTGGGAAAGCTTAGCCAGCATCATCGAATTGCCGGTAGGATCGATCTATACGATCTGTATGGAATGTCTTTCTATCTTTGTGGCTGCCGGCATTGGTTATTTCTTAAGTCAACATTATAAAATGAAGGGATTTACGCCTACAATTCTCTCGGTGATCGCATTTTTGATCTTAGGCGGTCTTTATGGCGGTTTCGAAAAGACTTGGGACTACACCGGTGGTACTGGCTTGTTCACAGCGATTTTCTCTTCCATCTTGTCCATTGAATTATTGCGCTTTTTGGTAAATAAGAATTTTGGAAAGATTTCTTTGGAAGGACATGGTGTTCCGGAAGCATTGACGGAATCGTTTGCAATGCTGTTCCCTTCTGTTGTCGTATTATTAATCATTTCCATTCTGCATACCATCGTTTCCAATGTCACAGGTGCAACGTTCCCAGCATTGATGCAAACGATCATGAGTCCTTTATTGAGTGCGACAAACTCCATCTTCGGCGGTGTCATTTTGGTATTCTTGGTCATGACGTTATGGTGGTTTGGTATCCATGATACGGCGATCACTGGTCCAATGGGTGCTTTCTGGGCGGTTGCTTTATCTGCGAATATCGCTGCTTATGCTGCTGGTTCTCCTGCAAATGAGCTGCCTTACATCATTACAGAGCCATTCTGGTGGTTCTTCATCATGATCGGCGGTTCCGGCGCAACCTTCGGTTTGGTATTCGTTTTAATGTTTGTCTGCAAATCAAAACAGTTGAAAACAGTTGGTAAGCTCGGTTTGATTCCTGCATTCTTCAACATCAACGAACCGATCATCTTCGGTGTTCCAATGATGATGAACCCATTGATGTATATTCCATTCGTCGGTGTTCCAGTATTGAACTGCATCATTTCTTATCTGGCGATGTCTACGCACTTTGTCAATGCATCGATCGCTTATCCAGGTTGGAATATGTTCTGTCCGGTCGCTGCTTTGATCTCAACTGCAGATATCAAAGCAATGATCCTCGTTCTTGCTTTGATCGTCATTGATGCTTTGGTTTATTTGCCATTTATCAAAGTATTAGATAAGATTAAATTAGAAGACGAGACAGAGGAGGCATAAGAATGAAAATATTAATGCTCTGTAATGCTGGCATGTCGACCGGCATGATGAAGATCAAGATCGAACAAGCCGCAAAAGCAGATGGTGCGGATGTCGAAATTTCCGCAAAAGCATTGCAGATCTTAGATGACTATAAAGAGGAATACGACGTATTTCTTTTGGGGCCTCAGGTACGCTTTATGAAAGACGACGTCCAAAAAAGCGTTGGAGACAAGCCAGTCATCGTCATTTCCACGCAAGACTTTGGAATGATGAAAGGCGATGCTGTTTGGAAACAGATCAAAGAGACCGTTCAATAACACAGACGTTTACGACTCAGGATCTCTGCAGATAATATTTGCCGATCTTGTTCGTATGCCTATCCAAGTGTTTTAAACAACAGGATCAGTACTTTCGAAATCTTCCATTTCATCCCCTGTACTGATCCTGTTTGTCTCTGATATGCAATGAAACAGATAAAGGAAAGCAGAAAGGATTTATACGTACATGAAACCATTTAGAAAAGATTTTTTATGGGGTGGAGCAGTTGCCGCAAACCAATGCGAAGGCGCATGGAACGAAGATGGAAAAGGAATGACGACGACTGACTATTTATCCATGGACCGTTATATGAAGGATCATGTGGACTTTACACTGGAAGAAGGAAAGTATTATCCTTCCCATGAAGCCATTGATTTTTATCATCGATATAAAGAGGATATCGTTTTGTTTGCCGCATGTGGTTTTAAATGTTTTCGTTTTTCTATCGCATGGGCTCGTATCTTTCCAAATGGCGATGATGAAGTTCCAAATCAAAAAGGTCTTGACCATTATCGTGACGTCATTGACTGTTGCCATCACTATGGTATGGAACCGCTGATCACGCTTTCGCACACCGAGACTCCTGCAACACTGATCACTAAATATGGAGGATGGCGTAACAGAAAACTGGTCGAACTCTTTGAACGTTATGCAAAAACGTGCTTTGAAGCCTTTTCAGATGTGAAGTACTGGATCACGTTTAATGAGATCAACTTCATCTTTGAAGAAGGTATGCTCTACCAAAACGGCGGAGTTCTCTTAAAAGAAGAAGACAATAAAGAAGAACTCATCTATCAATGTGCACATCATCAGCTTTTAGCCTCTGCAAAAGCAAATAAGCTTGCCTATGAACGCATTGACGGTGTCTATATCAATGCGATGATCGAAGGATCGATCGCTTACCCTCAGTCTTGCCGATCAAAAGATATGATCGACTGTCTGCAAGAAAACAACAAGCTTACTTACTCATTCCTTGATGCGATCTGCAAAGGAAAATACCCTAGCTGCTGGTTAAAAGACATCGCAGCACAAGATCTGCACGTGAAGAGCGAACCTGAAGATTATGCGATCATCCAGCAGTATCCAGGTAATTACATCCCGCTTAGCTACTATTACAACCGCATGTGTGATCCCATTGCTCGTGCACAACACAAGAAACCGATGAAAAACCCTTACCAGGCGCAATCCGAATGGGGGCATAACATTGATGCGGAAGGTCTGCGATTATCTTTAAATGACTTCTCCATTCGTTATGACCTGCCTTTGTTCGTAGTTGAAAATGGCATAGGTATGAATGAAACACTAGAGAATGAAACCGTTCATGATGTGCAGCGCATCGACTTTCTAAGAGCGCATATCGAACAGATGCATCTTGCGATGGATGATGGCTGTGACGTACGTGGATATACGATGTGGGCACCGATCGATATCGTTTCTCAATCCAGAGGAGAAATGTCCAAACGATACGGTTTGATCTATGTAGACAAGAACAATGATGGATCAGGAACACTGCAACGTTACAAGAAAGATTCTTTCCACTGGTATCAAAAAGTGATCGAATCCAACGGTGAAGTGCTCTGATTAACCATCTATTCCATATTAGCAATCGTATGGAAAAAGAACCCAACTGCTTATAAAGCGAGATTCATTAGATCATTTTAATGCTGATCTGATGAAATCTGCCGGGTTCTTTTTTTCTTACTGCAAAGAGAGATAGAACGATTAACGATCTTATAAATAAGCGATTATCCATTTCTTAACAACAAAGAATCATGTATAATAGTTCTTGTGGTTTTAGGAGGTTTCATATGCTATTTGAACAAATCGATCAAGATTTATTGGCGATGGCCAAAGAATCCGATACGATCTTAAAAGACATTTATCAAAACATTGATGATATCTGCTTACATAACTCTAATCGGATCTTATCCGCATTCATCGATAACCAAGTTTCTTACTCTGATTTTGCGGATATGAATGGTTATGGAAACTATGATGAAGGGCGTGATAAGATCGAAAAGATCTTTGCGTCCGTATTAGGATGTGAAGACGCTTTGGTTCGTCCTCAGATCATGAGTGGTACAAACGCTCTTTATTTAACGTTATCCGCTTTATTGAAACATGGCGACACCATGATCTCAATCTCTGGTGATCCTTATGATTCCTTACAGGAAATGATCGGTCTTTATGGGAATTCTTCACAGTCGCTGAAAGCTTATGGTGTGAAATATGAACAGATCGATCTCATCCATGATGATTTTGATGATGAGAAAATCGTCACACGGTTAAAAGAAAACAATGTGCGTTTGGTTGAGATCCAGCGTTCCAGGGGCTATTCACATCGTTTGTCGTTAACGATTGCCAAGATGGAGCGCATCATCCAAAAGATCCGTGAAGTGAACAGTGAAGTCATCATCATGGTCGACAACTGTTATGGGGAATTGGTAGAAAAATTAGAACCCGGACACATCGGCGCAGACGTTGTGGTCGGTTCTTTGATGAAAAACTTAGGCGGAGGTATCGCCAGCACTGGCGGTTATGTTGCCGGACATGCAGATCTGATCAAAATGGTGGCTGAGCGTTTGACTGCCCCAGGGATCGGCAAATCACTGGGAGCCAATTTCAACCAGAACATCTCTTTCTTCAAAGGGATCTTCATGGCCCCAAACGCAGTAAAAAGCGCATTGAAAACGGCTGTATTCACCTCTTACATGTTAGAAAAACTGGGATATGACAACGTATCGCCAGCTTATGATGAGGAACGTACCGATATCATCCAGACCTTAGAGCTCAAGACAAAAGAAAACCTCGTGCATTTTACACAAGGCATCCAATCGACAAGTCCGATTGATTCTTTTGTCCGCGTGTTACCGGCACCGATGCCTGGCTATCCTTTTGATGAAGTCATGGCAGCTGGAAGCTTCACACAGGGCAGCACGATCGAACTGAGCGCAGATGCACCGATGGTCGAACCGTATACTCTATATATGCAGGGCGGTTTGACATTTGAATATGGAAAACTGTCGATCTTGCTGGCACTGACCAATATGAAACACAACAAATAAAACAAAAAATGGGAATTTCCCAATGTCATTAAGTTAAGAAAAGAAGAACCATCTAGATGTGAAACATTTAGGT
>CBCTZR010000039.1:0-18788 GCA_965151435.1 uncultured Merdibacter sp.
CAAACACTTTTTTATTTAGTAATTTTAAAGAACATTCTAATGGTGAATGGTAAGATAGGCTTTTTCTCGGGTAATTGTTTACTTGATTCGAGACATAGTTTATCGTTTTCTGACCATAACCATCCATGCTCTTTCCTTTTGGTATCAGCTCTCTGAAGTGCTCATGATTTTTTTCACATTTTCCTTTTTGATCACTTCTTCTTGCTTCACAATAAAATATTCTCGTTAATATTTCACCTGTTTCTTCCTCCACTTCAATGCTTAGTGGATCTTGATTTTCTTTTCCATTATCTGTCAAAATACAAGAAAACGTTTCTTTGAATAAATCGTTGCCTAAATGGTTTTTGATTTCCTTAAATATTCTTTGAACCTCGGATGTTTCAATATGGAGAATTTTAAAATACAATTGAAGATTTGTTTTCGAAAATAGTAAGGATAAGATGGCGGATTCTCCTTTTTTTCCTTCGATGGTATCCATTTGCCACACATTGATCGTAGGATCCGATAAGAAAAATTGATGAAAATCGTGAAATGTCCTTCCTTTTAAGCGGTCATAATCTACACGTTTTGCTTTTGGCTTGTTGGTGATCCTCGGTTTGTATCGAACTTTTCGCTTTAAATCGATGTTTTTTACGCTGAGAAGATTTTCATCGATATAGCGATATACTGTGCTTGGAGCGATATGCAAATGATTTGTTTTGATGATGATTTCAATAGAATGCCCTTTTTTGACCCCTTCAGAAATAATCGTATCTAGATTTTTCATTTCTGCTTCCGTTAATTTTGGACCTTTTTTATGTTCACGAATATTATTCATGTATTCGGAATGCGCGGTATAGGCTTTATAATAAACCTTTGGTAAAGAACAGTCCTTCACGTTTTCACATCCATTGCATACGCAGGGGAATCGACGGATACGGCTGCAGCTTGGATATTCTGCAAAGTCATCACATAAGGAATCACAGTGCATATGTCCACAATACTTGCATAAGCCAGAATCGCATTTAGGGCATAATCGTTTCTTCTTACAGGTATGTTGTATCCCGCATTTGTTCCTTTGATTTTTACGAACGAATAATTCACGATGCTGCAGGATTTCATATTTAATACCTCTAGGATCACGATCCAATTCTTGTGCAATAACGCATAGCTTTGCATTTTCATTCAGAAGAATTTCCAGACGATTGCGTTCCTTCAACGTTAATTGACTTCCGTTACTCATAATAAGTTTCTCCTCTCTTTAATAGAAGCCAATACTTACATCTACAGTATAAGCGAACGGAAGTTTCATTGAAAGAAAAACAATAAATCTAGTAAAACGGAAGTTTCAAAAAAATTTCACGTTAATTAGAAATCAAGGGAAATAATGTAAATTTCGACAAGTAAGATGCTAGAAAACAATTTTTGATATGGTACAATAGAGGTATAAGTGATCAATTGTATGCTCATCAAGAAGCTGTACAACTGAATTTGCAAAGATCAAATGATGGATAGAGAATAGAGAATAAGGAGATTTTTGATTATCGACCAAAGAATGATAGTCTTCTATAAAGCAATACATTTTGTACTGTATGTAAATTAATGTACAGCTTTGCAGATCATAAGCGATACAAATATAGAAAACGAGGGATGGTTTTGATCAAAAAGCGGATCGATGGAAAGGAATTTGAGTATACAGTTGGATAGAATAGGTGTAGATTGCATAGGAACACTACCGTTTTATCAATAATTGTTTATAATGGCATTTGATTGAAGTGAGGAGTTAGAGAATGGCAAAAGAATTAAAATATAAGATGATAGAAAACTATATTCTAAAAAAAATTGATTCTGGTGAGTACAAGATAGGAGAGCAGATACCAACTGAATATGAATTGTGCGAACAATTTCATGTCGGTCGTATGACTGTAAACAAGGCGTTGAACAATTTAGAGCGTAGAAATTTGATTCGTCGTATCTCTGGAAAAGGTTCTTTTGTAATGCGTCGTGTATCTCGTTCCGTAACCGCTCTAGGAAGTTTTACGATGGATATGGAAAGAGCGGGTATGAAGGCGTCATCAAAATTACTTGAATTTCGAATTGCGAAAGGGAGAGACTTTCCGGAAGAAGCATATGAGTTGGGAATAAAACCAGAAGATGATGTTTTGTTTTTTCGAAGAATTCGATATGGGGATAACATCACGATTGCTTTTTCGGAAACATTTTTAGTCGAAACATGTTTTCCGGATTTTAATCCTGCCGTCTTAGATGGATCATTAGATAAATATATGATTTCGAAAGGTTATACGACGGATGAATTCATCATTAGTATTGAAGCAATTGCAGCACAGAAAGAGCATAAAGCTTATTTAGGCTTATCATTAAATGAAGAAAAGCCTTTATTAAAAAGCACGACTAAACGTTATTTTCATGGAAAGCCTTATGAATATACGCGGACGTATTATATCAGTGATCATTTTGAATATACATTTTCAGGCGGCATAGAAAAGTAAAATTTCATGGAGAAAAAAATAAAAAACATCTGAATCATAAAATGGACCCTGTAAAACGGACACCAGAAAAAAACCACCCAAGAGGATGAAAGCTGGATTCTGTATTACAGGATCCTTTTTCTTTATGGTACACTTTTCCTAGAAAGATGGTATACGAATGAGCAAACATGTATTTACAGATGAACAGATCGAAGAATTAAAACGAAATCCTTATGTGATCAGCGTTGCTTCCAAATATGTTAACTATTCCGAAGAATTCAAGGAACTGTTTTTAGAGGATTACAGTAACGGAATGTCCCCTATTGATATCTTTAAAAAATATGGATTTGATCCAGATACGCTGGGAGAGCAGCGAAGACATAATTTTGTCAAGCGCATCAAAAGACAATCCCAGCGTTTAGACGGTTTCAAGGATATGCGTAAAGTAAACAGCGGTCGTCCGCGAACTAAAGATCTAACCTCTGAGGAAAGGATCGCACAGCTGAATCATAAGATCGACATTCTTAAGCAGGAGAATGATTTTTTAAAAAGAGTCAGATCTATCAACAGAAGGCAACTCTCAAAGATGCACAGGGACAAACGATAAGAGACAAATATATTTTGATTGCGAATACCGCTGCCTCAGGCAAGAATACATTGTCCATCACCTATCTGTGCGAAAGTGCTGGTGTTTCCAGAAGCGGTTTTTATGCATATATGCAAAATAAAAAGGATCCTGATTCCTATCTGAATAAAAAGGAAATACAGGATCAGAAAGATCTTGATTTGATATTGAAGGCATATAAACATCGCGGATATGCCAAAGGCCGAAGAGGGATCCGTATGCAGCTGCTTCATAAGGGGATCGTCATGAATGAAAAGAAGATCTCAAGGCTGATGAAAAAGTTCAATCTAGTATGTTCCATACGAAAAGCCAATCCATACCGAAGAATGATGAAGGCTCTCCAAACGAGCAATGTTGCCCAGAACCTACTGGAAAGAAATTTTGAATCCTATGGGCCCGGATATGTACTTTTGACCGATATAACCTATCTGTTCTTTTCAAGAGCACGAATCAAAGCCTATCTGTCGGTGATCAAGGATGCCTTTACAAAGCAGGTCAAAGCACATGCTCTTTCCATGTCGCTGGAAGAAGATTTTGTGTTGGAGACGATTGAAATATTATTTATCAATCATAAGGACGACATCCATACAGATGCACTGCTTCATTCGGATCAGGGAGCGCATTATACATCATATAAATTTATCGAATTATTGAAATCAAAAGAAATACGGCAATCCATGTCCAGGAAAGGAAACTGCTGGGACAATGCTCCACAGGAATCGTTTTTCGGGCATATGAAAGATGAGATCGGAGATCTCAAAAATGTGGATACGTTTGAGGAATTGAAAGCGGTCATCGATGATTATATGGATTACTACAATACGGAACGTTATCAGTATGAGCTGGCAAAACTGTCTCCAAACGAATATGCCGAATACTATAAAACGGGTATATATCCATTAAAGGAGGTCATAGAAGAACCGGCTGAATGTATTGAGAAGTTTAAAAAGGTGAAAGAAAATCTTGATCAATTGTCTTCTAATGTCAATGAGATTTCTTCCAGCAAGAGTTCCAGCTGAATCTGAATAAGACTGAGCCTTTCGTTTGAAAACATAACGGTATTTGGCAGGGTTGATTCCTGCGACAGAGCACAATGATCCAGACAATCCTTTAAAACAAATCGTATGTGATCGAATTGATCTGCGTATTGGTAAAGTATGGATGTGAGAAATGTTTCGGCCTCTGCTCCTGATAATAATGTACCATCGGATAAAAACCATTCACAATTTACACTCATAAAAAATATCCTCCTGTTCATGTTCAACAGAAGGATATTTTATCTTTTACTTTTTTAGAAGTGTTTTTTTATCTTTGTCCTTGACATGGGAACCACTTCATCATTAGTCGATTCAGATGTTTTTTTGCATATATAAATGTATAAATTGTATAAATATACAAACATTATAAAAATCTTAAAAAATAATGTATAGACAAATGAAATAAATAACTGTATAATTTCTTTAGAAGAGGAGGAAATGTAAAAAATGAAAAATTTTGAAGGAAACATGCACGATTACATTTATGAGTCAAGATCGATTGCAACGAAGATCATCAGCAATCGTAAAGAACTTACAAAGCCTTATGTCGATGCTTTTGATGAAACAGTACGAACAGTTTATATTACGGGTGCGGGAACTTCGAACTATTCTCCTCAAAGCGCAAGAATATTTATGGAAAAGGTAACAGGTATTGCTACTTATGTTGCTTTACCTACTTCGCTTATCGCCGATGAGCATCAAATCGACGATCATTGTATCGTGATTGGTATTTCTGCAACGGGAACCAGCGCAAATACGATTAAAGCTTTAGAACACGCGAAGGAAAAAGGGGCAAAAACGATTGCTTTTACCAATGATCTGTCTTCTATATTTGCTGAAAAAAATGTTCATAAGGTATTTCTTGATTATGGTATCGAAGATTGCTCCCCAAAATCAAAAAGTTATATATGTGAGATGGTAACCTTATGTCTCTGCGCGTTAGAACTTGCCTATCGGCAAAATAAGATCACAGAAAACGTATATGAGGATTACATAAAACGATTAGAGAAGACGGTGGACAACCTGACATCTATTGCGGAAAAAGCGGATGACTGGTATACCGCACATGGTGAAGAGTTCAAACAGTGCGAACGCATGCTTGTTGTTGGTTATGGTGCAAATAAAGGAAATATTCAAGAAGGAGCATTAAAAATACTTGAATGCGGACGTTTTCAAACAAGTTGTTATGAATTGGAAGAATTTATGCATGGCATCTATCATTCGATTCATGAGGATTGTTACTTGTTGTTCATCGCAAACAAAGGTGAAGGGTTCAAACGAACGATTCAGTTGAAGAACTACTTAAGTGAGTTTACTTCTCATCTGTTTGTCGTTTGTAATGAAGAAGAACGTTATGAGGATGAAAAAGCACTGAGCATTCATTTTGTAGATGATGAGGATTTCTATTTTGTGGAATATATCGTACCTATGCAGATTGTGGCATATCGTATTGCAGTTGACAAAGGTATCAATCCAAACCGCCCAAGTGATCCGTTATTTCATCAAAAGATGAACAGTAAATTTATTTGATGTTTAGAAAGGAAAAGGCTTCGTTGTTGAGGCATTTCGGAGAACAATATGAAAAAAATACTTTTATTAACACATGGAACATTTTGTGAAGGGATTAAAAACTCTTTGGATGTGATCATTAGCGACTCTACCATGGTGGATACGTTGAGTGTGAGCGTGAGTGATTCACCAGAGGAAATCAGACAGCGGATTCAGCAATATATCGATTCGGTTTCTGCTGAGATTCCCATTTTTATCTTGACGGATATTCCGGCAGGATCTACAACGACAAATGCAGCACAATTTATTCCTTATCGCGAAAATATTCATTTAATTACTGGGATGAATTTAGGTATGTTGTTGGCAATTGCTCTGCAGCCGATCGAAGATGGAAATGTAAAAGATAATGTGCATGCAATATTGAGCGATGCAAAAGAAACGCTTGTGTATGTAAATGACATGTTTGGTCAGTAACATAGAGAAAAGAAAGGAGGAACGAAAAATGATTAGACAGCTTAGAATTGATGACAGATTAGTTCATGGAGAAGTGGTCGCATTATGGGTTTCGAATCTAGGAGTGAATACGATCGTCATAGCCGACGATGCATATGCTTCTAATCCAATCAACGCGATGACAGCAAATTTAGTTAAGCCTAAAAATGTGAACCTCTATTTAAAGAAAATTTCAGAAGCTTTGGATTATATCAATGATCCTAGTCATGAAAAGGAGAAAATTTTTGTTGTATGTGCTAATGCCCAAAATGCATTAACGTTAGTCAAAGGATGTGAAAACATCACAGAAGTTAACGTAGGGGCTATGCGTCATTCATCTGGTAAAAAGCAAATCAATTTAAAGGTGTTTGTTGATGATCAAGACATGAAAGATCTGAGTGAGATTGCAAATCTTGGCCGAGTTATTTTTCAACAGACAAAACCAGACCAAAAACGTGTCACTTTACAAGAAATGTTAAATAAAGCTAAATAATTAAGGAGGTTAGCAGAATGTTTTTAATTCAGTGTATTTTGGTTGCCATTCTGGCAGGTTTATTACGCTGGGATGGTCGAGTATTCGGGCAGCCTTTAACTGAATCCCCATTGTGTGTGGGTGTGTTGGTAGGAATTATTTTAGGGGATCCACAAACAGGTTTGGTAATGGGTGCATCTTTGCAGCTTGTATTCTTGGGTATCGTAGGTATTGGAGGCGCTACTCCTCCTGATAGCATGGTTGGTGCTGTGATGGGTACTTTCTATGCAATTCAAACAGGAATGAATACGGAAGCCGTTATTACTCTGGCAATGCCTATTTCTATCTTAGGTCAATCATTAGGTATTTTATGCCGTGTTATCAACGGGCGTTTCAATCTCGTAATTGACAAAGCAGCCGCAGAAGGCAACACGAAAAAGATTGATCGTGCACTCTGGAGCGGTGCTTGGATTTTCTTCATTTTAACAGCTGTTCCTGTTTTTGCAGGATGTTATTGGGGTGCTGATGCAGTAGAAGCAGTTGTAAATGCACTTCCAACAGTAATCGTTGATGGTTTGTCTCGTTCAAGTAGTCTGTTGCCGGCACTAGGAATGGCGCTGTTGATGAATTTCTTGTTTGACAAGCATTTTGCCCCATATTTATTCTTAGGATTTGTATTAAATGCATTCTTAGGAATGAGTACATTGGGTTGTACGTTTATTGGTGTAATCATTGCTGCGATTGTTTATTACACAAGCAAGCAGCAGGCTGCATAAAAAGGAGGATCTATTATGGCATTATCTAAGAAAACGATGCAAAGAACTTTCTGGCGCTCATTTCCATTACAGGGATGCTTTAACTATGAGAGACAGCAGACAGTTGGTTGGCTATATGGATTAGTTCCAGGTTTAAAAGAAATTTATTCCGATGATCCAGAAGGATTAAAGGAAGCTTTGGTTAGACATACATCATTCTATAATACATCACCACAGTGTACGACGCTGATTCAAGGTGTTGTACTTGCGATGGAAGAACAGAAACATGAACATCCTGAAATGGATGGAGAATCCATCGTCGCTGTTCGTACAGCGCTGATCGGACCATTAGCTGGTATTGGCGATTCTCTGTTCTGGGGAACCTTGCGTACCGTCGGATTAGGTATTGGTGTGGAACTTGCATTAGCAGGAAATTATCTTGGACCAATTCTGTTCTGGTTGATACATAATATTCCACATTTCTTATTCAGATATTATGGTTTGAAGTGGGGATATGAGAAAGGAATGGAATTCTTAAGTGATGCAGCTGGTACAGGAGCGATCAGTGAGATCACGGATGCAACAAAAATCGTTGGTAACGTTGTTGTTGGTTGTATGATTTCCAGTATGGTTACTGTTTCTACTACGATCACGTTAAACTTTGGCGATGTTTCCTATGCAATTCAAGACATGTTTGATGCGTTGTGTCCAAATATCCTGCCTTTGGGATTAACATTCTTGTGTTATTACCTGATGAAAAAAGGAACGAGCACAACATGGATTATGTTAGGCTTGATTGTCCTTGCGATCTTGTTGGTTGGAGTTGAAGGTTTACCATTCTTCATGCCTGCAGCTAGCTAAGAAAGAGGTGTTGTAAAACAATGGCGCAATATGATAAGAGCTCAGATTTAGAAAAGATGAGCGAAGATGCGATGCTGGAATATATTCAAGAGACTCCAGCTGTATTGCAAGGTCTTTTAGATCATCGTAAAGAATATACGAAGGAATTCGTAGATAATTTTGTAGAAAATCGTTATGAAAAGATGATCTTAATAGGCTCCGGAACATCGTATCACGGTAGTTTATCTACTCGTGCTTTTATAGAGCGGACATTGGGTATAAGTGTGGATGCGAATTATCCATTGCTTTATATGAATTTTACCTCAGTATTCGACAAAAAAACGATTGTAATCGGAACCTCACAAGGAGGAGAAAGCAAATCTACCATTCATGGTTTAGAGTATTCTAAAAAACATGGATGCTATACTGTTTCTTTGACAGAACAAGGGAAGGAATCCAAATTAGCCCAATATTCAGATTTAGCTTTAAAACTGAATTGCGGAGAGAAAGAACTTGCAGGTCCAAAAACAAAGGGATATCAAGCGACAATGCTAAATTTGATCTTGTTAGCGTTAGAAACCGGCCTTGCCTTGCATACGATCGAGCAAAACTATTACGATGATGTAATCGCAAGGATTCAAAAGACAATTGATAATTTACAGAATGTCATTGATGAATCTATTGCTTGGTACCAACGTAATCGAGAGGAATTTAAAATCGGAAAACGAATCATAGTCGTAGGTTATGACAATAATTATGGAAACGTTCTGGAAGGACGATTGAAAATCGAGGAAGCGGTGCGTTATGGAATTGAGGGTTATGAATTAGAGGAATTCTTCCACGGAATCTATCATTCCATCGATGAGGGCGTTCATATCATCTATCTTGCTCAAGAAGGAAGTTCAAAAGAACGAGCAATCAAACTGCGAGATTTTATGAGAGATTATACACCGCACGAGTTTATGATTGGAAACTTTGACTGTGAGCATTCGCAGGATTTATCGATTCATTTTGTAGACGACAAAGAATTCTGTATATTTGAATATATCATCCCACTACAGATTTTTGCCTTCTACTGTTCAAAAGATTTAGGAATCAATGCGAATATTCCAAAAATCATCAATTTCCATTATTTGATGGGAAGCAAATAAACGATCAGGTGAAGATAAATATGTCTTCACCTGATTTATAAAAGGGAGTGTTTACATGCTAGGTGCCATATTACCGATTTTGATCGGTGTTGTGATTGCTGGAGTTCTTTTTCTATACGCGTTACATACGTTTCGGAAAAAATCCGTTTTGTTGATGAAAGCAGTATATGCGGACAGAGACTATGATCAGTATCGAAAACTTTTGAAAAGTTTGAGCTGTAAGCTTTTTTTGAGCAAAAAACAGCGTTTGATTTTAAATATGGCTGTATGTATAGGCGAAAATAATGATGAAGAACTACTTGCTGTTTTTCAACAGTTGCAGCGTCAAAAGCTTTTACCACAGGAAATGTTAGATCTCTACTGCAATAAGCTACGCTATTATATCAAAAAAGGAGATCAACAAAATGTGGAAGAGCTGTATGAAGAGGTGAATGAAGCGTTTAAAGAGGAAACGGCTTCTTATATCAAAGGAATCTTGAAAGAAATCTATTATATGTATGAAGTAGATTATAAAGAGAATGAGCAATTGTTGAATGAGATGAAACAGTTATATGGAAACATTACAGTTGAACAATCTAAAGGCATATTTGCTGCGCGTTGTACACGACTGTATCTCAAAAAACATGATACAGAGAATGCAAAGAACTACTACAAAAAGGCTTGTGCATGTTTAGATAAAGATATTGTTCAGGAGCTTCTTTGCGGTTGTGACCTAAATGTTCTTTCATAACGGAATACAGCAGGGAAAGAAAGGCAAATGAGTAAGATTCTCGTAAACGATTCAGTTAAAAACCAAGCAGATTTCCTGAAGTACTGCTTGGTTTTTGATGTTTTATAGTTTTGACATATGCAAGAGCTCAGTGATTGGATAAAGATGAGTGGCATAGAATTACTCATTGCTTTTAAAAGAAGAAAAGGAGTATTCATACGAATCACATCGATAATAGGAAATAGAAAAATAGGCTGGATGATCCTCGTCAAAATAGCGGACAGAACTACTTTGCAAGATGGCTTTGTTTGGCGTTTCTAGAAGCAAAAGTTGCCGCTCATCGCCTTCGATTGCTCGCAGTCGTGTTGAAAAGCCCGTGATCTCCAATCCGATGCTTTTTAGGTAATTCTCAATAGATTCTGTCATTGCATTCAAATCGATCTTTTTGAGATATTTTGCAGGTATATAACTGTTCTGAAGAGCAATCGGTGTATTGTTTCCAGTACGCAGTCGACTGAGAAAGTAAAATTGTTCTTTTGAAAAGATATGAAGCTGTTTGGCAATGTGTGGAATAGAAGAACTGTCTATGATATTAAATTCAAGTAATTTACTACCAGGAGTCATTCCATTTTGTAGCATATCTTCAGTAAAGCTCATTTTTTTCTGCATGTTTCTTTGTATGGATTTGGAAGATACAAAGGAACCTTTGCCTGGAGTTCGTTCAATAATTCCTTGTAATGCTAAATCGGACAATGCGTTATGAATCGTCTGTCTTCCATATCCAAATTTTTTGATGAATTCAGATTCGGGAGGAATTTGATCGCCTACCTTCAACTCACCATTATTGATTTTGGTCAGAAGGTATTGGATGATGATCTGTTTTTTTGAAGAAGGTTGTTTTTCTGACATATCTGTATCTCCATTTTATTCTTTTATATGTACATTATATCATTAAATGTTTGAATTTAAATCATCCAAAATGGAAAATTAAGGATGATTCGAATGTTTAAATCACTTTAAATCTACTAATAAAATTAAATATATGTATCTTTATATAAATGTATGGACATATAATGAAATATATGTTATTTTATAGATGCAAATAAGAATTAATGAAAGTAAAGAAAGTTATCGATCAATTCTGTTTATTAGATAAATGTTGAACGACTTCATAGGCATGATCGTTAGGAGGTGTTAGTGTGTTTGATTCGATTATGCAGCCTTACAATAAAAGCCGACATAGCGTAGTTGCTCGCAAGGGGATGGTTTGTACCAGTAATCCATTAGCTGCTCAAGCTGGATTGGATATATTAAAAAAGGGAGGAAATGCAGTAGATGCAGCAATTGCTACAGCTGCGGTTTTGACGGTAGTCGAACCTATGAATAATGGGATAGGTGGTGATGCTTTCGCCATCGTTTGGATGAAAGAAAAGATGTATGGATTAAATGCATCCGGATATTCTCCAAAAAATCTTACGATTGAAGAATTGAAAAGGAGAGGCTATAACACGATTCCAAAACGAGGGTGGGTACCCGTTATGGTGCCTGGACAGCCAAAAGCATGGGCAGCATTATCTAAGCGTTTTGGAAAATTGGATTTGTTGGAAGTTTTACAGCCGGCGATTCAATATGCTAGTGAAGGCTATGCTGTTTCTCCGGTTGCTTCGTATCTATGGGGAAAATACGTGAAAAAAAATCAAACGATTTTTCAAGAAAACTCCATATATGATGAATGGTATCGAGTATTCACAAAAGACGGAAAACCATATCAATTTGGTGATTTGGTTAAACTGCCTGACCATGCGCGCAGTTTGCAATTGATAGGAGAAACGCAAGCAGATGCGTTTTATCATGGTGAAATCGCTGATGCGATTGACGCACAAAGCAAACGTGATCACGGTTTTTTAACAAAGGAAGATCTCGAGGAATATGATGTTGAATGGGTTGACCCGATTTCCATTCATTACAGAGGTTATGATGTATGGGAGATTCCTCCTAATGGGCAAGGAATTGTTACATTGATTGCTCTTAATATACTGAAAAACTTTGATTTTTCTCATAAAGAGGATGTAGAAACGTATCATCGTCAATTTGAAGCGATCAAGATAGCTTTTGCAGAAGCATTATCAACCGTAACCGATCTTCGAAATATGGAAACGGATTATCATTTCTATCTGACGGATCGTTATGGAAAAGAACGTGCAGCAAAAATTCTGCATCAAGCGGTAGAACCGGTTTGTAGCAAACCTCCAAAAGGTGGAACGGTTTATTTATGCACTGCTGATCAAGAAGGAAATATGGTTTCCTACATCCAAAGCAATTATATGGATTTTGGTTCGGGAATCGTGATCGAAGGATATGGGGTTGCATTACAAAATCGTGGGTATGATTTCTCTATGAATGAGAAGGATGCAAATGTTCTCGCTCCGCGAAAAAAGAGTTACCACACGATTATTCCTGGCTTCTTAACGAAGAATGGAAAGGCAATTGGTCCATTCGGCGTAATGGGGGGTTATATGCAACCACAAGGGCATCTGCAAATTTTGATGAACTATATCGATTTTCATTTAAATCCTCAGATGTGTATCGATGCGCCCCGTTGGCAATGGAAAGAGGGGAAACGTTTTATCGTTGAGCCGGATTTTCCAAAAGAAATTGTCGAGGAATTAAAGAAAAGAGGTCACGAGATTACGATATCAGAAAATTGTTTTTCATATGGTAGAGCAGAAATGATCATCCGTTTGGAAAATGATAGTTACGTCGGCGGTTGTGAATCTCGTACAGATGGGACGGTGAGTAGTTATTAAATGAAACTGATTATACAATTCTATTTTGCATGGTTTAAGATCGGTTTATTTACCTTTGGGGGCGGATATGCGATGTTGCCGCTCATGCAACGGGAATTGATCGAACACTACCATTGGACAACGGAAGAAGAGATAATTGATTATTTTGCAATTGCCCAATGCACACCGGGAATCATCGCCGCTAATACAGCAATCTTGGTTGGTTATAAGTTGAAAGGTCTTGTAGGAGGGATTGCTGGTGCTTTGGGAGTTGTTTCACCGTCTTTGCTTATCATTTCAATCATTGCTGGCGCTATCAGTAGTTTTTCTGAACTTGAGATCGTTCAACATGCATTACATGGAATACAGATTGCAGTCTGCATGCTGATGATCAATTCGATCATCAAGCTTTGGAAAGCAAGCATTAAAAGTGTCATTGGTGTCATCGTTTTTATCTGCGCATTACTGTTATCCATTTTTTCTGGAATCTCAACAATGCTTTTGGTCATCTTGGCTGTTTTTACGGGAATCGTTTTAGATAAGGTGGGTCTCCAACCATGAGTGTTCTTTGGCAATTGATCGTAGAATTCTTCAAAGTAGGATTATTTGCGGTCGGTGGAGGGCTGGCATCAATTCCTTTTTTGACAGAAATTTCGCAAAAATATAATTGGTATACATTGGATGATCTTACGACGATGATTGCAGTTTCAGAATCCACGCCAGGACCATTGGGAGTGAATATGGCAACCTATGTTGGATACATCATGCATGGAGTTCTTGGGGCAGTAGTGGCTACGTTCGCATTGATTTTGCCAAGCATTATCATTGTTACGATCATCGCAAAATATTTAAGACAATTTCGTGATTCGAGAATAGTAAAAGCTATTTTTGCTGGATTGAAACCAGCGGTGATCGCTTTTATCATCAGTGCATGTTTAGATATTTTTATAACGACGTTGTTCCATACAGAACAATCTTCAAGTTTTTTGCAATTGATCAATTTTCCAAATGTATTTTTCTTGATCGTTTTGTTGATCATCAGTAACCGATTCCCTAAATTACATCCTATCTTATTTATTGTATGCAGTGCTTGTATCGGGATTGTTTTTTCCTTATAAGAATAAAAAGCGAATCTCCTTCTTTTGTGGAGATTCACTTTTTATTTAACACTAAGTCTTGAATCACTCGGATGACACCATCTTCTTCGTTAGTATATTCTGTGATGTGTGCGGCGATTTCTTTGATTTCGGGAATTGCATTTTTCATTGCGTAACTATGAGCAGCTTCCTGAAGGAGTTCATAATCATTCATAAAATCTCCAAAAGCCATTGTTTCTTCTTTTTTTATGTGAAGCCGTTGTTGTAATTGACGGACACCGAGGCCTTTATGGACGTTTGGCATCATGATGTCCATCCATTCAAATGCGGAAACAGCGAGATTAAATTTCTCTGCAAACGGTATAAAAGCAGGGTATACAAATTGTTTGGTTCCATGGATGTTGAGAATTGCCAGCTTGACGACTTCTTCTTGTATAACGGTGAGATCATCAACTTTTTGACAGCGGTGATAGTAAGGAGCAATGTTATCCAACAGGATGGGATCATCTGATTCATAATAGGCATTCGTCGGAGCACAGGCGACGACAAAGGTATTTGGGATGCATCGAGCTGTTTGAATCAATCGGTTTCTCTCTTCTACTGGTAAAGGATGCAGGTCGATGATGGAGTTGGTGTGTCCATCTGCTAATACTGCGCCGTTTTCAGCTATGAAATACATATTTTCAGCTTCGGGTAGGAAATCTTCCCGCAAAGAAGCATACTGGCGTCCGCTTGCTGCGACAAAACAGATGCCTTGTTCTCTTAATTGGCGAATCAAAGGAAAGATTTCTCTGGACATGGATTTATCGTTATGTAATAATGTCCCATCTAAATCAGTAATGATCATTCGAATCATAAAGTGCCTCCGTTTTTTTCGTTACGATTGTATCACAGCAATTAAAAAAAAGATAGTTACTCAATAGGTTTATCATTGAGATCACATGGGATATCTGTTACAATGGGATCGTTATCAGAAGATGGGAGCGAAAGATGATGCGACGCATGGCCAGCTTTGAAAAAGTATCGAAGAAGCAATTTGCGGAAGATGTGAAGAAATATGGGTTTGATGTGAAAGATGCAGCATACGACGAGATCGTAGTGCCAAAGCGAGCAACACAAGGTTCGGCAGGTTACGATTTTTATTTACCGATGGATCTTGTGCTTCCTTTTGAAACGTCTATCCGTATTCCAAGTGGTATTCGTTGCAATATGGAGCCAGGTTGGGTATTGCTGTTGTTTCCGCGCAGTTCGCTTGGCACAAACTACCAACTGCGGCTCGATAATACAGTTGGCGTAATAGATGCGGATTATTATCAAGCCAAGAACGAAGGACATATCCTCATTCAAATTACAAATCATTCTTTAAAAAAAGAGACATTATTTTTAAAGAAAGGAACTGCTTTTGTACAGGGGATCTTTCTTCCTTTTGGCATCACATATGAAGATGATGCACAACTGCAGCGACAGGGTGGTTTTGGAAGTACTGGATGATTTGAGGGAATCATCTTTTTTCTTTTATTTTTCTTTAGTTTTTTAACCATCCGTTTTTTATTTTTACTTGTTATTCTCTTCCTATAAGGAGTGAGAACATGAAGGTTTTATTATATTTCGAAGGAAGTCGATGGATTAAGCAATCGGGTATCGGTAGAGCGATGAATCATCAGATGTTAGCATTGCAGTCCCAAGGGATTTCCTATACGTTATCTCCAAACGATGCGTATACGATTGCCCACGTAAATACCATCGGCCCAAAGAGTAAGGCAATTATAAATTGGTCACATGCCCATAATAAGAAAGTGATTGTTCACGCACATAGTACAAAAGAGGATTTTCGCTGTTCTTTTCGATTCAGCAATACTATTGCACCAGTTTTTTATCAAAGGCTCTGTCACATCTATCGTTTGGGTGATCATTTGATCACGCCAAGTGAGTATGCCAAAAGCTTGCTTCAAGGTTATGGATTAAAACAGCCGATCCATGCGATCAGCAATGGTGTCGATACTGAGCAATTTCATTATGATGAGCAAAAGGCAAAGGCTTTTCGTAAAGCTTTTCATCTTTCACAAGATCAGCAGGTGGTCGTCGGAGTCGGTTTTTTATTTGAAAGAAAAGGGATTTTTGATTTCGTTGCAGCAGCAAAAGCGCTTCCGCACGTGCGCTTTATCTGGTTTGGATCACATGCCGGTATGCTTACTCCTGCAAAGATCCGACGGTTAGTAAAACATCCGCTTTCCAATGTGACATTTCCAGGATATGTGGAAGGAGATCTGTTGAAAGGAGCGTTATGTGGAAGCGATGCATTTTTCTTTCCAAGTTATGAAGAGACAGAGGGGATTGCGGTATTGGAGGCGTTAGCATGCGAACAGCAAGTCATCGTACGTGATATTGGTGTTTACCATCCTTGGTTAGTGCATGGAAAGAATTGTTATAAAGGGAGTAATCAACGAGAAATGATCCAGCTTTTAAGCGCTTCTTTAGATCATCGCCTCCCGCATTTGGGGAAGAAAGGACGTATCTGTGCACAGGAACGAAATATCGCTCGTATAGGTGAAGAATTGAGAGAAGTCTATGAACAAGTCTTGCGAGAGTAAAAAAGAGGAATAAAAGTTCCTCTTCTCTATGAATGATCCTTATTCTTACACAACTGCTGTTGAATATAGTTTAGCAGCAGTTCTTTTGTGTTTTCTTGTGGTTGTTCGATTACATGAGCATAGGCGAGTTCCAATGCTTCTTTGATCTGCTTGCCGTGAAAATGGATTGCTAGTAAATCCTTGCCGTTGATAGCGAGATCTTTCATGGTCAAACGCACATGAGCAGCTTTCATCGCTTGCATCATCTGTCTCACTTTTTTGATATTTTCATTTTTGACTGTTGCTTTTTGCGGATTTTTGGCACAGTTATCTGCATGCTGAACAGCTAAGATCTGATCAGCGAGCGCATAATCAAACTGAAGCTTACTTAAAAACTGACGGATAGCAAGCGGTGTTGGATCGATATAGGTATCATGATACAGGATGAGCGTATAGATAAGTTGTATACTTTTTTTGTCGTAGTGCAGATCTTCCAGTGCTTCTTTCGCAATCGCTGCTGAGATTTTTGCATGACCTTTAAAATGGGCGATTCCTTGTGCATCTATGGTTTTCGCAAGTGCTTTTCCGCAGTCGTGATAAATCAGAGCCAGACGTTGCGCCAATGGGGCGTGTAAGCTATGATCCAATGCGATGTCTGTGTGTGTAAAGACATCATATAAATGCCATGGTGTCTCTTGTTGCAATTGAAGAAGAGGTAACAACGATGGAAATAAATAAGGCAATAAACAAAGATCATGCAACAAATGCAAAAGCTGAGTTTGATCACTTGCCAAAATGCGATTAAGCTCATCGCGAATGCGTTCCTTAGAGAGAAAAGTTAATAGTGCAGCTTTTTCTTGAATGGCTTTCCGCAATGCGGGGTCTAAGGAAAAATGAAGGGATGCATAGAAGCGGATTGCTCGTAAAATGCGCAATGCGTCTTCTTCTAAGCGTTGTCTGGGATCACCAACGCAGCGAATACAACCATTTTTGAGATCGCTTTGACCATGGAATGGATCGACGATACCTAGAGAAGGATGCATGGCCATGGCATTGATCGTGAAATCACGGCGTGCGAGGTCTAAAAAAAGATCATCGGTAAATTCCACACGGCTTGGAGCTCGATGATGAAGATAATCTCTTTCGATCCGATAGGTGGTCACTTCAATTGGCAGATCTTCTGCTATAATGGTCAAAGTGCCATGTTTAAGACCGATCGGTAGGATTTTATAACGATCTTGAAAGATCTCCTGTACTTGATGAGGTAATGCACTTGTCGTGATATCATAATCATGGATCGGGCGATGCATCAGATAATCACGAACGCAGCCACCGACGAAAAAAGCCTCGTGATGATGGGCGTTTAATTGTTCGATCACAGAAAGAGCTGCATTAGGAATTGTAAGATAGGCTGAATTTTTCATATGTTTATTATATAATGAGCAAAGAAAAGAAAAAAGGTGAGAAGATGAAAAAAGTAGTAGAGATCGCTCATGAAATCATCTTGCGTGCGCATGTGCAGGGAGCTGTAGCTGATTTTACGTTAGGAGCTGGACATGATTGTGAGCTGCTGATGGGAATCGATGAAGTTGATAAGGTATATGCATTTGAAATCCAACCACAGGCAATCCTGGATGCGAAAGCGTGCCTACAAGGAAAAAAAGGGTTTGATAAAGTGATTTTTCTTCCGATTGGGCATGAACATGCAAAAGCATATATCTCAGAACCAATTTCTGCAGGCATCTTTAATTTTGGTTATTATCCAAAAGGCGATCCGCTGATCACGACTATGGTGGAAACGTCGAGAGAAGGTGTTGAATCTGCATTAGAATGTTTACAGATCGGCGGATTATTGGTACTTGTTTGCTATCCTGGTCATGAAGAAGGAATGCGGGAAAGTCTCTATTTTGATGAGTGGATTCGACAATTGCCCTCTAAACGATATGATTGTGTTCGTATCCAGATGAGCAATAAAAAGAATTGCCCCTATATCCATGTGATTGAGAAGAAAAGATAACAATGAATGCATAAAGATAAAAAAAGGCTAAAAAAAGAAAAGCTTTCCACATTCATCTCTTGCATTTCTTTGTTAAAGTGATAGAATAAGGGATGCATCGGGATGTAGCACAGCTTGGTAGTGCACTTCGTTCGGGACGAAGGGGTCGCAGGTTCAAATCCTGTCATCCCGACCATAATGTGGAGACAAAAAAGATGTCTCCTGCGAAAAGAGGCTGTAACGAATAAGGAATAGCCAAAAATAAAAAATGCATCTAATCT
>CBCTZR010000040.1:0-17568 GCA_965151435.1 uncultured Merdibacter sp.
TGCATCTTCATTCTTACCTGTTTTCAACTATTTACACATCTTTTTCTACATTCTCCAGCTGATCATCCAAAAGCTCTTTTTGTAACAGCGCATCTCTTTGTGCGCTCATCTGCAACAAGTCGAAATCATCTTTAATTTTACAAGGAAGTTTGTGTTCATCAAAAAACTGTTGAATCGCATGTACCTCCTTTTTTATTGAAGAACATTTCACAGCATTTTTACCATATGCATGCGAAAGTAGTGAAAATAAATCTTTCAACCTTCATTCCCCGCTTCCGTTTCATAACTGATGTTGGAAAGCATCGTTATCGCTGCCGTCTCAGCACGTAAGATTCTTGGTCCTAGCGAAACACATGAAAACCCGCTCTTCTCAGCAAATTCGACTTCCTCTTTCGCAAAACCGCCTTCACAGCCGATCAAGACCGAGATGGAACGATTGTTCTTTCCTCTCAAAAACTTCGATAGATGAAAAGCGTGTGCATCCGCTCGTTCGTACGCAATCAGATTCAATTCGCTTTTGTTTTGTTCCAGTTCCTCCCACGTGATCACGTCTTCAACTTTACAAATCGTTGAACGTTCACATTGTTCGCAAGCTTCTAAAGCGATGCTTTGCCAACGCTGTCGTTTCTTCTCCATCTTTTCTTTGGGGATCTTGACGACACAATAACGCGTCTGTATAGGAACGATACGCGTAACACCCAATTCTGCAGCTTTTTGTATTACAAGCTCCCAGCGTTCACCTTTGATCAATCCCATGATCAAGGTTACCTCGCAAGCTTGTGTAGCTATTTCTAGTTCTTCGTAAGGAATCGCCCAAACTTGTTTTCCCTGTATTTTGATATGTGCAAGCATGACCTTTCCACAATTATCTGCCAGGCGAACACTATCCTCTTGTTGCATGCGCATGACATGTATCATGTGATGACACTGGTTTTCATTCATCGCAAGAGGGGTATCTTTCTGCAACGGCTCATCTACAAAATACTGTTGCATATTTACCTCATATTCGTTATGCGGCCTTTAAGCGCCAAGGCACGAAGCATCTTTACTTCATGAGGTTTTAAGACACGATACTCACCCTGACTGAGATCGCTGCATCCCAAAAAAGCGATCTGTTTGCGATGCAAACGACGTACTTCATAGCCAAGTGCCGCCATCATTCGTTTGATCTGACGATTTTTCCCCTCATAGATCGTCAAATCAAAACTACATTGGTTTTTTTCAACATCTTTCTCTGTGATCTTGAAACGACTTGGTAACGTCCGATAACCATCATCTAAAACAATGCCTTCTTTCAGTGCCTTTTGATCTTCTCCGCTCAAGATACCATTAATCGTCAAGTTGTAAGTCTTTGGCAAATGATAACGAGGATGAATAATCTGATTGGCAAACTCACCATCATTTGTAATGATCAGTGCACCACTGGTATCAAAATCCAAACGACCAACTGTGAAAACGCGTTCCTCGCATTCCATCAGATCAATCACCGTTTTTCTTCCCCGATCATCACTGGATGCACACAATGTCTTCTTTGGTTTGTTCATCAGGTAATATACCTTGATTTCCCTTTGAATGCGTTCGCCATCCACTTCGATGACGTCACCTTTTTTCACTTGTGTTCCCAGCTGTGTCACAACCTGTCCATTGACACTTACTCTTCCTTCAACAATATATTGTTCTGCCTTGCGTCTAGAAGCAATACCGCTTGCCGCAATGACTTTTTGTAATCGTTCCATCCTGCCATCCTCCTTGCATCACATCGTTTCTTTTGTATTTTACACAAAAGCATCTTATTTGAAAAGCTATTTCTACAGAATGGATAGATATTTTCAATCAATTTTCACACTTCGCAAAAAAAATACAAGCCCAACAGGATTGCTGCACAAATACCTGCTAGATCAGCAAGTACACCGATCAATAACGAATTACCGATCTTGCGAATGCCCACACTGCCAAAATAAAGCGCAATCACATAAAACGTCGTGTCTGTAGCTCCTTGCAAGATACTGCCGATAAACCCTGCGAGGGAATCCACACCTTCATTAGCAAAAATCGAATGCAGAATAGCCAAGGAAGCATTACCGGAAATTGGTCGAAAAAAAGCCATCGGCCAAATCGAAGAAGGGATTGATGGGAAGCAACGCTGAAAAAATTGGCTGATGTTCATCATCAGACCGCTCTTATCTAGTACGGCAACCATAAACAGCATGGCGAGCATTGCTGGATACACACTGATAAATAATTCTAAGCCCTCTTTGACACCGTTAACAAAGCTTTGATAGGCATTTACGCCACGCACGAATGCCCAAACAAATAAGATGACGATGACCCCAGGCAAAAACCAACTATTCACGATAATTCCACCAACGATCGATCATCAACCCTACAAAAGAAGCAAACACCGTCGAGAGGATCGCAAAAGGCATGAAAGAGAGTACATCTTGCGATTGAAATGCTGCACGTATGGCTATGATAGATGTTGAAAACAAAGTAACGCCTGCTGTATTCAATACCAAGAAAGTAACCATCGGGCGTGATGCACGCTCTTTATCCATATTTTCTTCTTGTAATAGTTTCATCGCTTGCAGACCTGCTGGCGTAGCTGCGGATCCTAACCCAAACATATTCACAACAATATTCGTAGCAATGTAACCAAGTGCTTGTTCATTTTTTACATCAGGCAATAATCTTCGTAACAGCGGATCGAATAAGCGTTTCATGACTTTCAAAAAACCGGCCTCCTTTGCGACATTTAAGATACCATTCCAAAAACAGGTGACACAAAGCAAAGGTACCACAAAATCAAAGGTATCTTTGCCTACCTGCAGCATAATCTCATTGATGATCTCTCCATCTTGATTAAAAAAAGCAAAGAGTATCCCTGCACTGATACAAAACAACCAAATCCGATTCATCTTTTCACCTCCATGGATAATCATAGACAACCGTATGTCCTTCACTGTTTGCTTCTAAGCGATAGCCCTTTGCATCATAGGATTCCTTTACTTGATAAGGCGCATTTCGGCGTGTTGTAATGCCAACAGCATCCTCTATCACAAATTGTTTCCCATCCAGAATATACGCTCCTTCTTGTAACAATGGAATGTTTTGATATTCTTCAAAACTACGCTCATAATACTGTTCGTGAAACTGAAAATCATCGCTCATGCGAAATGTGACGATGACAATGCGGACATCCTCTTTCTTTGCACAAGTCACCAAAGTTCTCCCCGCTTGCTTTGTATAACCCGTCTTTCCTCCGATCGCATAAGGATATTGTGTGAGCAGCTTATTCTTATTAATCCATTGAATTCCCTTTTCATTGATGTGACTTGATGCAGAGGTTATCTGAGCAAACATTTCATTATTCATCGCATAATTCATCAATAAAGCCATATCATAAACCGTGGATTGATTTCCTCCATCCATTTCATCCAGTCCGCTGGGATTGTGAAATGCAGTATCATTCATTCCTAACTCTAATGCTTTTTCATTCATCCATTGCACAAACTGTTCTTCGCTTCCTCCAACAGCTTTGGCAATACTGAGTGCAGCATCATTTCCGCTACGCAACAAGAGTCCATATAATAAGTCTAACAAAGTATAACATTCCCCGCTTTTGAGATAGACGCTGCTTCCCTGTGCCTGCTTGATTTCATCACCAATCGTAACCTCTTGGGAAAGATCACCGTGCTCGATTGCAATGATTGCAGTCATTACCTTCGATATGCTCGCCACACTTTGTATTTGATGCAATTGTTCTCCATATAATACGCGTCCATCCTGCGCCATCACACAAAACGCTTCACTTTGTGCATGCAAGGGGACGCTCACAAAACAGAAAAACAAAAAACATAGGAAAAAATATCGCCATCTGCGCATGAGATCACCCTTCCAATATATGAAAAAAAACGGGAACACATGTCCCGTTGTGACAAAAATCTCATTGATCTTCATTTTCATTTTCCTCGTTGATAAACAGATCTTCATCCAAATTCATCTGCACTTTTGGCAATTGTGGAAGCTCTTGCAAACTTTCTAACTGAAAAGAATCCATGAACGTTTCAGTCACCCGATATAAAATAGGGCGACCTGGAATATCCAAACGTCCGCTTTCTTCAATCAAACCGCGCGCTGTCAATTTTTTTAACATCATATCGCAGCCTACTCCACGGATTTCTTCGATCTCCGTACGGGTGATCGGCTGCTTGTAGGCGATAATTGCCAAAGTTTCCATAGCTGCAGGCGATAGAGAAACGGGTTTTGCATTAGCAAAAAGCCGTTGTGCATAAGGGTATACCGTTTCTTTTGTAACAAATTTATAGTGGCCGCCAAAATGAACCAGTTCAATTCCAAATTCTTCACTTGCATAGCGTTGTTCGATCTGTGCAAGAATTGCCTCCAATTCCGTAGGAAGCACTTCCTCCAAGCATTGCGTCAACTGAGAGATGGTGATCCCTTCATCACCGCTTAAAAACAACAATCCCTCAATGATCGGATGCCATTGATTCATATGTATCCTCTCCTTTGATGATCCAGATCATCTCTTCATCATCCACATGAAAATGTACCACGTGATGTTTGATTAGTTCCAACAACGATAAGAATGTGACGATGACCATATGCACATCACCGCAATCCTTACAGAGTTCTAAAAAGTTCATCTTCCCTTCCCAATCCTTTAATCGCTCTTGGATCTGCAATAAGCGATCATCAACGGATAGTTCATTTACTTTCATCTTCGTTTCATAAGGATGAGAAAGAGCCAAGCGATGAAGCACGCGACGCATCGCCTTGATCAAATCATAGGGATTTCCTTGAAATGATTCTTCACTTTGTTCTTGCATCCAACGCGCCGTTTCCACACTGAGCGGTTTTTCCATCTTTAACTGCCTCTGTTCATAAGCATCTTTCAGCGTCTCGCTAATTTCTTTAAAGCGCTGATACTCTAAGAGACGTGCCACCAAAGCATCCCGATGATCTTCTTCGTATTCCTCACTAACTTCTACTTTTTCACGCGGCAACAACTTCTTGCTTTTATATTCTAAAAGCGCTGCTAATTCACTCAGGTATTCAGAAGCGATTTCTAAATGGAGATCTTCCATGGTTTCTAGATAAGCAAGATACTGATCGGTTAAAATGTTCATATCCAAATCAAACAGATCCAGCTTATTCTCTTTTATGAGATGCAGCATCAGATCCAACGGTCCTTCAAACTGATCAATCAAAATTGTAAACCCCATGAAATGCCTCCTTCCACGCTCGTCTTATTATACCAAATCTTTTTGTTGAAAACCACAAAAACCAAAGGAAAAGGACATTCCTTATGAGTGAAATGTCCTATTATTCACATGAGATTTTGCTTTCGTTTGCTTTTTATATGTGTGAATCGGTGCACCTAACAACAAGTTTTTCCATTCTCTATAAGAAAAGGGCAACAATGGATATAAATAAGGATACTTGATCGTTTTTGTCGACATCAACAGAATAAAATGCAATAAGATACCAATGCTCAACCCCGCAACTCCACCAACCAGCGATAACATAGCGATCATCACACGCATCCATCGATTTGCTAACGATAGTTCATAACTAGGAGTCAGCAAATTCGCAATATTCGAAATAGCCACCATGATCAAGATTTCCTTGCTGTAGGCGCCAATGCTGATTGCCATGTCTCCCAAAGCAAATACGGCGATGAAACTCATGATACTGGAAAGAATCGTCGGTGTGTGTATCAATGCCTGACGAATCCATTCCACGACTAGGTCTACGATTAAGATCTGCACGCCAAAAGAAATCGGATCAAGATGATCGATCAAAGGAATCTGCAAAAACGTACGATTGTAATTCATGGACAACACGATCCAAATAGGCAAAAGATAGAGAGATACCATGATTCCCAACAAACGCACGATACGTGTTAACAAGGCAACCATGGTCGTCTGTGTATATTCCTCCATCTGCTTTGTCTGTTCAAAAAACGTTGTTGGTAAGATGATGGCACTTGGACTATTGTCTACTAATACGATAACATAACCTCGTAATAGATGGATCGAACAAATATCCGGTCGTTCACTATAACGTACATGTGGATAAGGATTCCAGGTCTTTCCATAAAGCATTTCGCAAAGGTTGCGTTCAGATAGTATTTCCTCTTCTTCACAATGCTGTAAACGATGTTCAAAATCCTTTAGTACATCGGGATCGACAACCCCTTTGATATAAGCATAGACAATGTCACATTGCGTACGTTTTCCCTTGCGCACGATCTTCATCTGTAATTTTGGATCGCGGATTCTTCGACGAATCAAACCGACATTGAATATGATGTTTTCCACAAAGCCATCGTGTGATCCACGCACACTACGCTCAACATTTGGTTCTGTATTTGGCCTTGAAGGATAGTTGCGCACTTCCACGCAGTAAAAAGGGGCATGACCATCCAATAATACGATACATTGGCCGCTTAATAAGTAGGTAATAGCACTTTCTTCATCATAGATTGATTCTACGGCTGCGGGATATAGTGTTAGTTGCAACGTATGCGCTGCACTGATCACAAAACTTTCTGAAATGCGTGCCAAAAGATTTGCATCAGTCAAAGATGATAAAAACACTAGACATCCTTGAATGGAATTCACTGTAATATCACGAAAAACGACGTCAAAATTTCCATCGAAGCGGCTGCGAAGCCCTTCCCGTCTTTGAATGAGCGTTCTCATGATCTTGGCCGACAACACACCGCAACAAGAAAAGCAAACAAGATCCCAGCAGTAATGCCAGCTGCCGTCAAATCAAATGTACCAAATAAGATTCCAAACAATCCTTTGGTCTTTGCGGCTTCCAAAGCCCCATGTATCAAAGAATGACCGAAACTGGTAATCGGCAAGGCTGCCCCGGCCTGACATTTTGCCAAAAGCCAATCATAAATGCCAAAAGTGTCTAAAGCAGCGCCGATTACGACAAATAAAGAAGTAATATGACCGGCTGTCAGCTTGCTGTGATCATAAATGATCTGTGCAATGACACAAATCCCACCACAACACAGAAAAGCCGTTAGATAGGTCATCAGACATCCCTCCTTTGATACTCAATTGCGTGTGCAATACACGGAATGCCCATCTTTTGATAGACAGCAATTGGCGACAACAATGCTCCAGTTGCGATGACCAAGACACGATTCAGCTTTTTTAAGTGCATTTGCCGAAATACATATGCAATTGACACACACATGGAACACGCACTGCCACTACCGCCGCAAAACACTTCCTGATGTGATCGATCAAAGATCATCGATCCGCAATCTTGTATGTGTTCTAATGACCGATACCCTTTTTGAGCGAGCAGATCTAACAAAAAAACAAGTCCTGCGGAAGAGAGATCTCCTGTCAAAATCAAATCATAATCTTCTATTTTCCGATTCATTTGAGACAGATGACAGAACAAGGTATCAAAAGCGGCAGGTGCCATTGCAATTCCCATATCTGAAGCATCCATGTAATGCCAGTCGACAATACGTCCAAATGTACAAGAACTCACTTGAATATCGCTTAAACAATTCGACAGCAATATGCTTCCAGCGCCAGTGACCGTCGTTGTGGTCGTCTCTTTCTTTTGTACACCATATTCATTGGGAAAGCGGTATTGGCGTTCCGCTGTCGCATTATGACTGGAAGTAAAGGCCAGCATGCGTTTTGCCCACTGCTGTTCGATCAGAATGGACGATAAAGCAATTGCCAAGGAAGAACTTGCACATGCTGCATAGATACCGATCATCGTACAAGGAAGCTCTTTTGCAAAATAATGAGTGGACAATAGCTGATTCATCAGATCTCCACCGATTGCACCATCTAATGCCGAAGGTTGTATACCTGCTTTTCGCAAAGTTTGATCACAAGAGCGTTTCAGCAATAATATTTCTGCTTTTTCAAAACTATCCTCTCCGTCATATAGATCTTTACTGACATAATCAAACAAATGCCCCAAAGGACCAGCTCCTTCTAACGGCCCTACACAAGCAGCACCAGCTTGTACATAAACGTTTCTAAAACAAATCGATTTCATACGATACCCACCACCAGCAAATAACGCAGCGAGCCAAAAACCACTGCGGCTACGACGCCATAAGTGATCACTGTCCCCGCAAGCTTAAACATATTACATCCGATTCCATACACCCATCCCTCGCTCTTTCCTTCCAAAGCACTCGATGCAAGCGAATTTGCAAAACCGCTGATCGGAATAAACATTCCAGCACCGCATTTCTGCGCCATTCGATCATACCATCCTAGTGCTGTTAAGATGGCAGCAATGCCCATGATACTCACTGACATCATTGCCAGCGCATCTTTTTCACTCATCGAAAAGATCTGCTGATACATGTTCAGCAATCCCTGACCGAAAACGCCAATCAAGCCGCCACTCCCAAAAGCCATGAACAGATTACGCAGATAAGGCGGTTTTGGTCGATGTTTTTCAGCACAGGAATTTAACTGTTTTTCATTCATTGCATCCCTCCTGTTGTTAGTATGGTCCTTATTCCTCTCTTCACTCAAGATATTCCACACTTGTTCCAACAAATATCCCATGTTAAACTGTGAACATATGAAAGAAGGGATGAATGATGGAAACAAAAATCAATTCTAGGATGATCTATCAAGGAAAAGTCTTTACTTTGACCAAAGATGATGTAGCCATTAACAATGGTTCGATCTATTCAAAGGATATCGTCCATCACAATGGCGGCTGTGCGATCCTAGCACGAAGAGAAAATCAAGTGCTGCTTATCACTCAATATCGTTATGCCGTAGGTGAAGAACTCTATGAAATACCTGCTGGAAAAATCGAAGGTGATGAAGACCCTTATGAAAGCGCCATGCGTGAACTCGAAGAAGAAACCGGTTATCGCTGTCAGCAGCTGGAATTGGTTTCAACGATTTATCCGTCTCCAGGATTTTGCACCGAAAAGATTCACATCTATAACGCTAAACAGCTCTATATGCCGCCACAGCGCCGTGCGATGGATGAGGATGAATGCATAGAAGTACATTGGATTGAACTGAAACAAGCTTACCGATGGATACAGGATGGAAAAATTCGTGATGCCAAGACGATCATCGCCTTACAACATACATTATTAAAAGATATAAACGACTGATTTAAGCATTCTTGTTTTCCTTGTTTTATATTATAATGAAGCTATATTCGTAAGAGAAAGGAGACCTTTTTATGAATTTTGTCTTTATATCTCCGAATTTTCCTGAGAATTATTGGATGTTTTGCCGAGGATTAAAAAAATATGGGGCTCGTGTGCTCGCAATCGTCGATTGTCCATATGAAGCTCTCTCTTCATCACTAAAGGAAAATATCGATGATTGCTATGTTGTTTCATCTCTTGCCAATTATAATGAACTCATTCATGCGATGGGTTATTTCACCTATCGCTATGGTAAAATTGATTGGGTGGAATCCAACAACGAGTTCTGGTTATCACAAGATGCAAAACTTCGTAAGGATTTCAATATCACAACCGGTATCACCATTGATCACATCGATGATTTCCAATCAAAATCACGAATGAAATATTTTTATGAACAAGCTGGTATTCCTTGTGCGCGTTGGCAAAAAGCGAAACATGCAAGCCAAGCTTTGGAATTCGCCAAAAACTATGGCTATCCAATCATTTGTAAACCCGATATCGGTGTAGGAGCAGCGAACACTTACAAACTGCGCAACGAGGATGAAGTCATCCGCTGTTTTGCTGAACCTTTTCCTTGTGAAATGCTGATTGAAGAATTCATACCTGGTGAGTGTTTTACATTTGACGGTATCACAAACAGTAAAAAGGAAATCCAATTTGCGACAAGTCATCACTATACTGGATCTATCATGGACGCCGTCAATGATCAAAGCAGTATCGGCTGTTACTCACTGATCGATATTCCAGATGAAATCATGGAAATCGGTACTCGATGTGTAAAAGCATTCCCGACCAAGAGTCGTTTCTTTCACTTTGAATTTTTACGCCTAGGAGAAGATAGTGAAGGTCGTGGAAAGAAAGGAACCCAATTAGGATTAGAACTAAACATGCGCCCTCCTGGAGGTTTTCTCCCGGATATGATCAACTTCGCGAATTCTTTCGACATTTATGACATTTGGGCACAGGTCATGATGGAAGATCACGTACTGATACCGCCGCATCAAAGAAAAAGTTGTGCTTTTGCCGGAAGAAGAGATGGCATCTCTTATGTCCACAGTGATTTTGAGGTCAGCACACATTTTCGTAAGGAATTAAAAATGATGCAGCGATTACCTAAGGCGCTAGCTGTTGCAATGGGCGATACCGTTAGCGTTGCAATATTCGATACAATGGAAGAAGTAAATGATTTTTTTAAATACACGATGGAGCAAAAACATGAAAATTAGAGCAGTGATATTTGACATGGATGGTACCTTATTTGACAGTGAGCGATTAGCTCATGGCATTTGGTATCAACTGGGTAAAGAATTTGACTTACCCGTCACGGATGATTTTTTACGCGATCTCGCTGGTCGCGATTGGAACAGCGCAAAGCCTGTCTTTGACCATTATTTTAAAAAGGAATGGTCATTGGAACAAGTTCGCAATCGTCAGCACGAATTATTCGAGGAATTTTATGCGCACCGCGGAGCAGACGTGAAACCTGGATTTTATGAGATTTTAAATTATTTAAAAGAAAAAAAGACCCCGATGGCAATTGCCACCTCTTCCTTTCCGCACTGTGTAGAAGCAAATGTTCGCTTTGCTCACGTTGCGGACTATTTTCAAGCAATCGTAACAGGTTATGATCCAGAAGTTAAAGCAGGTAAACCTGCCCCAGACATCTATTTATGCGCAGCTAAACGTTTGCAGATTCCAATTTCCGAGTGTATCGTCGTCGAAGACTCTCCTACGGGCATCCTAGCTGCCGCTGCTGCAGGTGCCTATCCGGTACTGATCCCGGATGCCGCAAAAGTAAATGATGAGATCAAAGCCAAAGCAACTTGGGTCCTTGAACGATTGGATCAGATGATTCCCCTTTTAGAGGAGGCGGATCTCTCATGATCTTTAAAAAAGAGGTTTGGATTACGCCTTATGCATTAACACGTACACTGCATATTTATGTTCCGGATATGGCGCAACATTGTGATGAACGTTATCCTGTTCTTTATATGTATGATGGCCATAATCTTTTTGATGATGCAGAAGCTACTTATGGAAAAAGCTGGGGACTCAAAGATTATCTGGATAGGACAAAAGAGAAACTGATCGTGATCGGAATAGAATGCAATCATGAAGGAAATCAGCGCCTTGTCGAGTATAGTCCCTACACCTTCAATGATCGTCACTTAGGTTTGATTGAAGGCAGTGGAAAACAGTTGATGGAATGGGTCGTTAACGAGTTAAAAACATTGATCGATCAGGAATTGCCAACCAAGCCAGATCGTTATAACACTTGGATCGGCGGCAGTTCCATGGGTGGATTGATGTCTCTTTATACGATCACGCATCACAATGCTACCTTCTCTAAAGCCGCTTGTCTCTCCCCTTTTCTTTATCCCATCCGTGATGAGATCGCAAAAGAATGTCTTCGACCACTCGATTCGGCTACTTCGATCTATCTATCCTGGGGCAGCAACGAAGCACGTTCCAAGCGAACTTTTGCATATATGAGCAAAACAAATCTGGAGATGGCAAATCTCTTAAACAGGCAACCCATCCGTTTACATCTCAACCTCGTTGTTGGCGGTCAGCACAATGAAGCCTGTTGGGAAAAAGAGATCCCTCTCTTTATGAAGTTTCTTAAAGGTTAAGTACAGTGCTTGCACGGTACTTTTTCTTGTTTAGAATGAATAGCGAGGTGAAATGATGGATCGAAGTGTCCAATCAAAAAAGATCAGTTATCTCTCTCATCAGCGGATTATAACGATTTCAGATGTTCATGGAAATCTCCCGATATTAAAAAAGCTGCTTGAGAAAGTCCAGTATCATCCCGAAGAGGATGTCTTGATCTTCTTAGGAGATCTTATCGAAAAAGGATTGAACAATTTAGAAACGCTTCGTTATATCATGCGGTTATGCAAGCGAAAGAATACCTATGCTTTGATGGGAAACTGCGATTTTGTGTGTAAAAACATCGTTCACCGGTACAATCTCGCATTTTTAAAAGAAGTGCTGCTTCATCGAAAAGAGAGCTTGTTACATGAAATGGCATCCAAGATTGGTATCACGATCGATATCGACAGCGATATGCATGCGATATGCGATCGTTTAATGCAGTGCTACCAAAAAGAGCTTTGCTGGGTAGACGAGCTTCCTCAAGTCCTCTACAGTGATGATTACATCTTCGTACATGCAGGTATTCAAAATGAACAGACATTCGGCGATGATTTTCGCCAAGTACTCACTTATCCTCATTTCTTAATAAACGGCGATAGTTTTCAGCATTATGTCATCGTTGGACATATGCCAGTCAGTGAATACAGCCAAGGGATCGCCTGTTTTCATCCGATCATCAATGAGCGAAAGCACATTATTTCCATTGATGGCGGAAATGTGGTCAAGTCTGCAGGACAGTTAAATGCCTTTTTGATCCAAGGCGGACGTTTTCAATATGAAAGTGTAGATGAACTGCCGATCATGGTTGCTGCTTGTGACGTGCTTTCAGATACAAAAGATCCTCTGTATATCACCTGGAGAGAAAGTGAAGTAAAAATTTTGACTAAAGGGAGCGAAAGAGACTATTGTCTTCACTGTTCGAGCAATCGCAAATTATGGATCGATCACTCCTTTTTACATGAGAAAAATGGACAATGGATGGCTGATGATTTTACTACATATCGAATGCCGTTAAAGCGCGGCGATCTCGTATCTGTCGTCACTCGCTATCACAATGTCGCTTATATAAAAAAAGAAGGAATCTTCGGCTGGTGCTTACAGGAGCACTTACGCCTTTGATTCCTTTTTTTCTTTATGCGCAGATCGATGAAACAACCTGACAGAATTCGTTGACAGCTTCTTCTTTAGTATCCCATGATGCAACGATGCGAATAGCTGTCTGCTTCTCATTGATAGCCTCCCAATCTCCTAATTCAAATTGCTGACGCAACTGCATCAAAACCGCATTATCGAAAATCGGAAAGATCTGATTGGTCTCAGATTCAAACAAAAATGGAATGTGACATGTTTTTAACGTATTGCCAATGGTCTGTGCCATTTGATTTGCGTGTGATGCCAGATCAAGATAGCGATCCCCCTCCAATAATACGTCAAACTGTATTCCCAACAAACGTCCTTTGGCAAGCATTCCACCATTTTGCTTGATATGATAACGGAAATCAGGTTTCAGCTGATCATTCACGATTACCAATGCTTCTCCGAAAAGTGCACCATTTTTCGTTCCGCCAATATAAAAGACATCACACAGTTTTGGAAGATCCGCAAATGTCAGATCATTTCCTTTTGCCGCTAATGCGTTTCCTAATCGCGCACCGTCTAAAAACAGATAAAGACCATGTGCGTGGCAACAATCGCTAATTGCTTTCAATTCCGCATAAGTGTAATAGGTTCCTAATTCTGTAGCATTCGATACATACACCATTGCTGGTTTCACCATATGTTCATCGGTGTGCTTTGCAAGAATCTCTTCAATTTCCTCACAACTGATCTTACCGTTAGTCCCTTTTGCATATAACACCTTATGTCCACTGTTTTCTACAGCCCCTGTCTCATGCACGTTGATATGTCCGCTTTCTGCACAGATCACAGCTTCATGAGGACGAAGCGAAGCAGCAATTACTGTTTTGTTACATTGTGTTCCACCAACCAAAAAATGAACATCACAATCAGGATAAGCAATTTTCTCTTTTACCTTCATCGCTGCACTTTGACAAATTTCATCCAGGCCATATCCACAAGTCTGCATATGATTTGTCTCCTGCAAGCGTACCATGATTTCTTCGCAAGCGCCTTCGCTATAATCATTTACAAATGATATCATCTTTATTCCTTCTTTCCATTATCAAACGTAATAAGAATATCACATACACTCTCTATTGAAAATCCCTCTACTTTGCAAATATTAAAAAAACGCCTATACTTATACATGTGAATGGAGGAATAATCATGTTTGAAATCAACGAAGCTTATCTACTGGATTTTGCCAGAAAATTATTAGCGATCGATTCTCCTAGCGGTTTTACCATGGAGGCGATACGCTTTATGGAACAAGAAGCAACAGCGTTGGGCTATGCCTGCACACGCAACGCAAAAGGTAATTTGTATATTCGCATTCCAGGAACCAATTCTACTCATACGACTGCATTTAGCGCACATTGCGATACGCTCGGTCTGATGGTTCGTTCGATACATGAAAACGGAACGCTGGCAGTCACTGCAATCGGTTCACCAACCCTGCCAACCCTAGACAGCGAATATTGCCGGATCATTACTAGAGACAATCAGGTGTATACAGGAACGATTGTCTGCAAATCGGCCGCAAAACACGTACATCCTGACGCCTCTACTCTACAACGCGACAGCGACTCATTAGAAGTACGTATTGATGAAATTGTAAAAACAAGAGACGATGTCTTAAAGCTTGGTATCCAAAATGGAGACTATATCGCTATTGATCCTAAGACGACAATTACAAAGAGCGGTTTCGTCAAATCTCGTTTTTTGGATGACAAGATCAGCTGTGCCTGCTTATTTACCGTTCTTCACTATCTGAAAGAACATGCGATTTCCCTTCAAAATGATCTGTTGTTTGTTTTCAGCACCTATGAGGAAGTTGGCCATGGCGCAAGTAGTTTACCTGCTGACATTGACACGATGATCGCAGTCGATATGGGCTGCATCGGTTTAGATCTTGCTTGCAGTGAATATGACGTAAGCATTTGCGCAAAAGACAGCAGCGGTCCTTATGATTATGCATTGACCACACAGCTGGTCGCTTTAGCAAAACAACATCATCTGAACTATGCTATTGACATATATCCAATGTATGGAAGCGACGTTTCGGCCGCTTTGAAAGGTGGTAACGATATCAAAGGTGCTTTGATTGGTCCAGGTGTTCATGCTTCACATGGTATGGAACGTACACATGTATTGGCACTGAAGAGCACGATCTCTCTGGTACTCGCCTATTTACTAACAGATCATTAAAAAAGCGACCGTATGCACGGTCGTTTCAGCTTGTTGACAAACTATATACTTAAAAAGTATAGAAAAATAATTCATTAAAAGTGGAGATTATCAACCATTTTTCAGGTAATTTTAGACAAATAATGGCTTAAGATTGCCTGTTTTTTTATTTAAAAGTGGAGATTAAAAAAGACCGTATGCACGGTCGTTTTTAATGAAAAGATAATAAAGTTCCATCCAGACAAGCAGAAAGCTTTAAGCGCTTGGCAATTCCATCCGCAAAGACGATTTCAATCAGATCATCTTCAGGAAACATACGACGAACACGTCCGTTCCCTAACGTTTTATGGACAACTCGTTTCCCCGGACGTAGACTGGCTTTCATCGAACGCTTTGCGTTTTTTGTCTCATTCTTCTCATCTTCTTTTCCCTTCATCAATTGATAAAGATCATGGATGAAGGCATGTGGGCTCATCTTCTGCATGAAAGCAGTCTTTGCGACTAAAAATACCATTCGTTTTGAAATTTTTGACAGAATGCTATACAAGAAGCGACGCTCTTGCAACTGATCAGGAAAAATCTGATAAAAAGCATCCAGGCAATCAAGAAAACATACTTCCTCAAACACTTTTCCTTTTACCTGCCCAAAACTGTACAAAGCAATCGAATGCTCTTGTTCATCATTGATCATAGCTAATTGTTCAAATCGCTGTAACAACATCTTAGGATCCGGATAACGCTGCGCCATTGTCGCAAATACGAGGATATTCGGATTTTTAATTGTCACACCTTTCGCATTGATATAATCTTCATAATGTAATTTCTTTATAATGAATAGCAGCATCTTCAAAGAGTCGAGTCCTTGAGCGATACGAATCTCTTCAATGTGATCGATCACCCGAGATTTGGTCGATGAGCGAATCGTACTGTTGAATATTGCACTGTATACGTCCAGATGTTCATCTCTTTGCATGAGGCGTTCAATTTCACTCAGGTTTTTGTCACTAAAACCAAAACCGACCTTTTTCTGAATCACAGAAAATGCGTAAAAATCTTTTGGATTCAACAAAAGCTGAAACAGTGTGATCAGATCATGAATCGTATCATCACGGAAAAAACTGTGAAAATCACTCACATGAAAGACAATTCCCTCTTTATCTAATAAATCAGCCAAAGGTAATAACGTAAAATGTTCCCGGCTTAAAAACACCATCTTCGGATTGTTCTTTGCCAACACGAGTGCTTGATGATATGTTGCATCCAGATCCTTTGATGTGACAAAACGGACGACCGAGTCATCTTCCAAATGAAAATCATATTCGCTGTGCATGAATTTTTGGATCATCTCATCGATGTTCACATCACAGCGATAATTCTGTCTGAGCTCAATTAACTGTGCATCTGGAAAAAAGGCTTGAAATTCTTCAAATTGCAACCGATATGGTGCGTGAGAACCAGCATATTGATCATTATCGATAAATAAGACGACCGATGTATCCTCATCACTGATCAAGCCAAGCATCTTATGTGCAGCAAGCGAAAGATTTTGCGCATCATCTACGTGTATAAAACGAATCTGCTTTCGCAATTCTTGACATAATCGCTCTTCTTTCAACAAACATTGATATGCATTCACCATCAGATCTTCATAACTCATCAATGAACGCTGTTGTTTATATTCTTCAAATTTTTTGTAGAGATACAAAAAATTGATATCTGGAAAAGAAATCTTGGCAATCTCATCCTCATTCATCTGCATACTTTTACATAGACACAGCTGTTTATAGATTTCATCCAATTCGTAATGATTAAAACGAACCTTAAAGAATTCCTGGATCATCTTAGACACCTGTAAACGGAAATCCCTCGACACCTGTGGCTGGGTGCCACCATAAAGCTGATGATAGTGATGAAGCACCTGATAGCAAAACTGATAGATTGATTTAAAAGCTGGCTCTTCTTTTGAATCTTCCTCAAGGTTTTCTATCCATAATTTATGCAGAAGTTTCGTATCTTCTTTATACGCAGTCAAGTTCAGTACATTTTTAAATGAAATTCCTTCTCGCTGCAGATCCTGTAAACGTTTTAACAGCAATGTTGTTTTGCCACTGCCAGAACGTCCTTGCACATAATATTTTCCTTTGATTTGCATAGGCAATCCTTTCGTTCCATCCTTGTATGCTTCCATCCGTATCCCCCTTTAAACCATGTACGTGCATAGATAACATTATACCTTAATTTTACATTATTTTCATCAACTGAAAAAAGATTTTTTATCTAGACCCAGAATTGAAAAATATACGTGAAATTTTTTTGAAACTTCCGTTTTACTAGATTTGTTGTTTTTCTTTCAATGAAACTTCCGTTCGCTTATACTGTAGATGTAAGTACTGGCTTCTATT
>CBCTZR010000041.1:0-17563 GCA_965151435.1 uncultured Merdibacter sp.
GGATTATGTGGACTTCTGTAGCGTATTGCATGGACTTCAGTTAGCAGAATACTCATTTATTATATGAAACCTTTATAATAAAATCGCCAACATGAAAGGAATTGTAATCACAGATAATAAAGTGGTAGAAAACACGCCTGCCGATGCAATTCCATCATTCGCTTTATATTCTTTTGCCAACACTACGATCATAGAACCGGCAGGTAATGCTCCAGAAATAACCAGCAATTCTCTATTAAAACTAGAAATTGGCAATACCAATGTAATTAATGCTAATACAACAGGTAAGATGATGAGTCTTAAAAAAACGACGATATTAATACTTTTACACTGAATAATTTCTTTCCAGGATGCATTAGATAATGATACCCCGATGACAATCATACTCAATGGAACACATGCATCACCCAGAACACTAAAGAAATCTACGCATGGCTCTGGTAAATGAACATGTCCAAAATAGAATAACAATGCGATAATTGAACTAATCGTTCCAATTGAAAAAAAATCTTTAATCGTAAAACGCTTCTTACTTCCTTTTTCCAATAATGCTCTCCCGTAAGTAAAAATCAAAATATTAAATGGTAAATGCATCAATGAAAAAATAAAAACTGCAAAATCTCCATATAGTGCACGTAAGATTGGATATCCAACAAAAGCCGTATTTGCAAAAATGATGATCATTTTGCAAATTGATTTTTCTTCTGTGGATATTGTGCTTTTCGCATAAAGTAAAATAGCAAGAATGATGAGAATAGCATACAGCAATACACCACAGATCAATGCTTCAATCACGACAGTTCCCTCGCTTTGTGATCCGCCAGTTAACACGGAACTAATGATCAAAGCCGGATTGAATACATGAACGACTAACGTGGAAAGAATGCTACTTCCTTTAGAATCCAATAAGTGAAGTTTTGTAAGTAACCATCCCAATACGATCAATGCACTAAGTTCAGCCATTACGCCTAATAGAAGAACGATATCAATCATTTGTACATAATCATGTCACTATCTCCTGCAATGACATTTCCTTCTTCAGCAAACGTAACTTCTCTGGCACTTCCTTTTGAAGTCAATACACACATCGTCACATTATCATAATTCATCGCTTTTAATTGTTTATCGTCATAAATGACCAATTCATCTCCACAAGATACATGATCTCCTTTTTTTACCTTGCAATGAAAAACACTCTCTTTCATATTTACTGTATCCAAACCAATATGTAGTAAGACCTCCATTTGATTATCCATAGTAATACCAATCGCATGATACGTAGGTTCAAAAACAACACTGATCACACCATCACATGGAGAAATAACACGTCCATTCTCTGGTTGGATTGCGATCCCATCTCCCATCATCTTCTTAGAAAAAACTTCATCATTTACTTTTTCGATAGAAATCATTTTTCCATCCGCAAACGCTTTTAAGCTATGCACTTTCTTTTTAAAAAACATAAGTACCTCCTTGTAGTTTTATTTCATGTTCCTTTATAATTATTATTGAAAACTGACAGAAAGGATATGATTCTATGTTGAATCTCCATCTTCAAACTTCCGTCATTGAACGGCTCAGTGTAAATGAATTATCCATTTTAGAGTATATTTATGAACACTCGGAAGAGGTCATTCAAATGAGTATTCGTGAATTATCAATGGCGGTTTCTTATTCCTCTGCAACTATTTTACGATTCTGTAAAAAACTAGGGTTATCCGGTTTCTCTGAATTAAAATTTTTATTAAAATATGAGATTGAAGCTTCACAGACGAATAATAATGAAGTTCCTAAATTAAACAATCATATCATACTAGACAATATTACGGCTGACATTGAGGGAACTGCAAATTTGATTAAAAATGATCATTTTAAGGAAATCATTTATCTATTAGACAGTAATCTCCCTCTTTATTTATGGGCTCCTGGTGGAATCACTTCTGTTTTAACAGAATATTTAGAAAAATTGCTATTTGTCTGCGGTAGACAAAATGTATATAAATTTGAATCCGTTCGTATGGGTGAACATGTTTTACGCAATTTAAAAACAAAGGCGATTATTTTTTTAATCAGTACAAGCGGTTCTTATGAACCCTCCATGCGATTAGCCAGAATCGCTACTATCAATCATATCTATTCTATTTCCATTACCCCTTTTAATAATAATAAGCTATCACAGCTTACCGACTATAATCTTCATTTTTTTACAAATCAACGGGAAAACAAAGGTGCTGAAATCACTTCACGTTTACCGATGTTTTATATTTTATCAATCTTGATACAATACTATATTCAATACAAAGAAGGTGATGTTCAATGATTCCCTTATTAGAAGAAGCTAAAAAGAATCACTTAACGGCAAATGAACAAATTTTATTTGATTATATCAATCATAATCCTAAAATAATTCTTCATCAAAACTTACAATTTATTTGTAATCAATTATTCATATCGAACGCAACTATCATTCGCTTCTGTCAAAAACTTGGTTTTCGCGGATTTAATGAATTTAAATTTGAACTTCGTAACCAACTTTATGAATATGAAAAACAAGATGTGATATACGATTCCTTATTCGACAGACACCTTTCTGTTTTTAAAGACCATTTAAATAATGTTCACTTCGAACAAATTGAAAAAATTTGTGCTTTGATTCAATCACTTTCCACAGTTTATATTTATGGTTCCGCTATGAGTTCCATACCTGCACATTATTTACATAGCGTCTTGTCTTCATTGGATTACCGCTGTATTTTTGTTGAATGGCGTCATCTTTTACGAGGAATATCTGAAAATACAGATTCTGATACATTGTTGATCATGATTACTTCTCATGGGGCAAATGAACGATATGAGGATATATTATCTACATTAGCAGCTAATCATACACATACAGTAATAATTACTGATCAGGAGAATAATCTCTTTAAAAAACATGGAACAATTTACATCAATACGAAAGAAGAAGGAATCATCATGCATAATGTTGATTATAGTTATAAGCTTCAGTCATTGATTATTGTTCAAATTATTATCGAGATGATTTACAATAACAGGCAGCAGTAAATGTTTCTGCTGCCTGTTTTTACTAATATTTCATTACTTCTCGAACAGCATCAGCAACACTCTCTACTTTAGGTCCATAAATCACCTGAATATGTGTATCACTAGGTTTTACAATACCCATTGATCCTGTTTTTTTCAAAACATCTTCTTTGACAAGAGACATATCTTTAACATCTACACGAAGCCTTGAAATACAATTATTTACAGTAACAACATTTTCAAAGCCACCTAGTCCTTCAATAACTAGTGCAGCTGTTTGACGTTGTTTTTCATCTAAACTCAATCCTGAATCTGAAATTTCCTCATCTTCAGCAACATCGATGGAAATATTTTTTCTTGATAAATACCAACTGAATGCAAAGTAGTAGATAAATGCATAGAAGATTCCAACAATAATCACCCAATACCAATTTGATCCTGGCTGGAAAACACCCCAGATGAAGAAATCAATGATACCTCCACCGGTATTTCCAATGATTACGCCCAGAATGGACATCAACATGAAGGAGATACCACCCATGATCGAATGGAAAACAAACAATACAGGAGCGATGAACATAAAGGAGAATTCTAATGGTTCAGTGATACCTGATACAAAACTAGCAGCGACACCCGCAATCATCAAAGCTTTTACTTTTCCTTTCTTTTCAGCAGGTGAAGTGCGATAGATTGCTAAAGCTGCAGCTGGAAGTCCAAACATCATGAAAGGCATTTTTCCTTGTCCTAAGAATTGTGTAAATGGTTGAAGCTCTGACAAAGGTACTTTATCAATATATTGTAAGAATATATTTAAACAGCCTTCTACTCCTTCATAAACACCTCCAAGCGGCGTTGTACGGAATAAAGAATTCAATACATGATGAAGACCCGTAGGAATCAATAAGCGCTCCAATGTACCAAAAATGAAGACACCAAATGCTCCCGCAGCGTGAATTAGATCACCCAGCGCATTGATACCAACAGAAATTGGTTCCCAGATCAATGGAATCAGTAAGCCGATGATTGCCATGGTCATAATTACTGCCAAAGCAACGAAACGTTTACCTCCGTAAAAAGCGATAGCTGCAGGAAATTGAATTTTATGATATTTGTTATGCAACCAAGTAGTAACCAAACCTGAAATAATACCGCCTAAAGCACCCATATTAACGGTTTCAACACCTAATGTACTAGCTATATTCAACGCACCAAAATCCATAAATCCAGATTGAATGGTGCACTGACTTGCTATCAAAAAGGCATAATAACCTAAAAAACCGGCAAATGCTGCAACCTCTTTATCTTCTTTCGCAAGTCCCATTGCAATAGAAATAGAGAACAGTACAGGCAATAATGTAAATACGATGTTTGATACTTTATTTAATGTTGATATGATGAAATACGGTGCTCCAGTAGCTAAGAAAGGCAATGCTTCCATTACTTGTGCTTTCATCAAAGCCGATGTTAAACCGAGAACGATACCACAGGCAGCTAATGCAGCGATTGGCATCATTAAACTTCTTCCTAGATCAGAGAAGAAATTCATTATCTTATTTTTTTTCATTGGTTCCCCTTTCCAATATCAGCAATTATTTTTAAGAATATCTTTCATTATTTCAATTCTGGCCACATATCTTTATTTGCTTCAATTAAAGCATCTAAAATTTTGCGTGCCTTTTTTGCATCATTTACTAATCGATTTAACGTAAATGCTTGCAAGGCTTTTTGATAGGAATGTTCAAAGAATGCATCCACTAATAATTTTTCACAAGATACTTGCTGTACCAACAAGCCTAAATAGAACTGAGGAATGCTTCCAACACGCATAGGACGTGGTCCATTGATACCTAATTCACAAACAACTTCTACCATTGCATCTTTTTGCATGTTTGCGATTGCACCATCATTTTCAACAATTAAAATAAAGCGTTCATTTGTATTATAAGCGATTGCCTCTGCAACTTTGATCATCATTTCTGCATGTGCATCAGAGATCGTTTCAAATTTATCCCCCAGCTTGCCTTCTTTAATTACTTCTTCACATTCTTTAAATACACGATTCTCGCGCCCTGCCATGACTTCATCAGCTCTTGTATAATTTGGATCCAAATGACTCAGTTTATATTCTGGATACAGATAATATCCATCATAAGTATTTGGCAAGTAATCCGGAAAATCTTCCATCATTGTTTGTACAAATCCATAAGTATCTAACCAAGACTGATCACGTTGCTCAGCATCTTGCGGTAAGAATCCTTTTTCTTTAACAATTTGACGAATTTTTGGTAACAGGTCCTCTCCTGTATTTTTATCATACATGTGTGTAAACCAACCATAGTGGTTCAGACCAAAATACACTGGATCTAGATCTTCCCATGAACATCCCAACAAACGACTAGTCGAACGAACTACATTTTCTGGCTGATCACAGATATTCAAGATTCGTTTATCATCCGGGAATTCTCTGCGCAGTGCTTCAGCAACGATTGCTGCTGGATTTGAATAATTCAATATCCATGCATCAGGTGAATAGGTACGAATTTGATGAATAGCTTCTACCATATCTACACAAGAACGAAGACCATAAGACATTCCGCCTGGACCACAAGTTTCTTGTCCGATCATACCCATACTTAATGGAATATGTTCATCTTTGCGACGCATTGGAAGACCACCTGCACGCATTTGCATAAAGATAAAATCCATCTCATGATAGGCTGTTTCTGGATCTGTTGTATATGCAAATTCTAAATCTGGATAACGTTCAGCGAACATAATTTCTCCATATTTTCCTATTGGTTCTTGACGTTTTGCATCAATATCAAATAATACGAGTTTATTTAAAGGAAATTCTTCTTTTAAACGCACAAATGATTTTAAGAAACCGAGTGTAAATGTACTTCCTCCACCAACTATACATACGTTAAATTTTTTCATATTCAATACTCCTCTTTCCTTCTCGTACATAGGCCTTTGCTTGAGAACATCTATACTATAAACAAGAAAAGAATTCATGTAAATAATAACTGAATATATTGAATGTAATCCCTTACATTGATATTTGCGACTATATCAGTTACATTTTACATTCCATTTTTCTTATCCTTCTTTTCCAATAAAAAAACAGATGTATTCGTTTCTGATTTTACATCTGTTTTTTATCCTTTATTTATTTTCAGGAGTATATAAGATTTTCAAACGTCGATGGTTTCCTTCTCCTTCACTTACTGTGGAGATATCTTCCATTCCTGCGAGATGATTATGAATAGCCTTTCGCTCATCTGCAGGCATTGGATCTAGGATTGCATCTGTTTTCGTACGCCTTACATCTTTAGCAACACGCATAGCTAATGAACATACTTTTTTATATTTATCTTGTTTATATCCATTGATATCGATCAATACACCAGTACGCTTTTTAAATTCAGAAGAAACTGCAGCTTTAACGATCGTATTCAACGATTGTAATGCACGTCCATTTTTACCAATCAATACCGCATTATTTTCAGCATTTACATTGATTCGATAGAATCCTTCATCATTTTCCACTGAGACTTCCGCTTCCATCTCAATATTTTTGAAAAACGTATTTAAATAAGTATTCAAAAACTCTTCAATATCTTTTTCACAGTAAATTTCAGCTTCTACTTTTCCACCAATACCTAAGAATCCACTTTTTTCTTCTTTTACTGTATAAGTTAGATCTTCAATTGCTACACCTTTTTCTTCTGCAACACTCTTTAATAACTCATCCAGATTTTTACCAGTATAAACTTTCACAGTCATTCCAGTAACCTCCTTTAGTTTGTTGCCTTAGAAATAAAGAATTTATGAACAACAAGATTTTGACATACACGGAAAATGGAAGATACCAACCAATAGAAAGACATAGCTAATGGCCATGAGAATGCTAAGATTGCAATCATAGCTGTACTCATATACATCATCATGTTCATATTTCCCATCATACCGCCACTTTGTTTAGGCTCTGCATATTTTTTCTCTTTCACATGATTCTTTTTCTTTTCATATTTCTGTAACCATTGTGGAATCTTATAGGATAAGAAGTTAAAGAGCACCATTAAACCAAAAATAATGATATAAGAAATTTTTCCATTTTGTAATCCAGCTAAAGGTGTTGTCGATAAATCGATATTACCGAAAGAACCAACAACGATGGAACTTGCTCGCATAGTCGCATAATACATTCCCATCAAAATTGGAAGCTGTATGAATAATACCAATACAGATCCAAACGGAGAAATATTATTCTTTTTATACAATGCCTGCATTTCTTGTGCCTGCATCATCTTTGAACGATCATCCGTCTTTCCTGCATATTTATTTTGAATCTTTTGTAATTCCGGTTGTAACATCTGCATGCGCTGAGATGAAACTTGTGATTTAACTGTAAATACAAATACCAATAACTGAATTAAACAAGTAGCACCAATGATACCGATACCTGCATCCGTTTTACCAGCAATCCAGTTGATTAACTGAGCAATAGGCCATACGATCAATCCATTAAACCATCCTGTGCTCATGGCATCTCCAAAAGATGTTGCTTCAATCGTAATGTAATCATCGTCGCTGAGTTTTTCATACTCTGCTTGTAATTCCTCTGGAATCTCAGTGACATTGACATTCTTCTTCTGAACTTCAAATGTTTCAGATGTAATAATTTCGTTTACTTTTATCTTACCATCTGTTCCACGAGGTGAAGAACATGCGGTCAAAGAAACCATTACCAACATGGCGATAAATAACAGTCTCTTTTTGTTCTTGAAAAATTTCTTCATTTAAATTCTCCTTACTAAGTTTTTACTAAAAATCGCATGATTATGTACTATACTATTTTAACTTTTTTCTTCAATCTTTCCAAGCCTTTTTTATTGTTTCCATAGTTTTCTTCATGGTATTTTGGACGAACGATGATAATCGTATCAAAATTCTCCGTAAAATCATAGATTTCATCCACCATCATTCGAACTTGTCTTTTAATTTTATTTCTCATTACAGCATTTCCTAATTTTTTACCAACAGAAATACCTACTCTCGCATATTCGAATGCTTTTGGTTTAACATAAATAACAAAAGAAGGACAAGCATAATAATGCTTTTCATTTAATATTGCACTAAATTCATAGTTTTTACAGACGCGATACTTTTTTTTCATACGTCCACCTCTTTATTTCTATTCACAAAAAAATCACCCGCAGGTGATTTTTAAGCTGATAACACTTTTCTACCTTTTTTACGGCGACGTGCTAAAACCCTACGCCCTCCTACGGTAGCCATACGGGCTCTGAACCCATGTGTCTTTTGGTGTTTTCTTTTGCTCGGCTGATATGTTCTTTTCATACGACTAGACACCTCCGATTCCTTCTATTTATACACATTTTGAGCATTGCTAACAAATTATACATAATCTATATTTAAAAGTCAATAATTTTATCGAAACGCAAAAATCAACTATTTTTATTCACTCTTTTTTTCCACAACTTATCCACATCTTTCTTTTTCCACTTTTCCACATGATGTGGAAATGGTGGAAAAACTCTATAAATCCTTTATTTATCCTATTCTTTTATCCACACTTTTCCACATATCGTATATTTTATCCACTAATTTATCCACTTTTCCACAATTTTGATTATCCACATTTAACTTTTCCACATTCTTTTCTTGTGGAAAATGTGGAAAACTTCATATATAACCTATTTTTTCATAGATATTTTCCACAATGACTGTGGAAAACACATTTTTATTTCAACTACTAGATAGTTTTCCACAAAAGTTTGCATAGTATTTTCCCCTTATTTATAGTAGAATGTTTTAAGTAGAGAGGAGGTTGTCATGAATAGCAATGAAGAAAATAAGTATCAAAAAATATGGAATGCTGTCCTAACCCTTATCAAGGAAAGCAAACTCTATGATGATGCTATTTATACAACTTACATCGAACCAACTAAATTGTTTCAAATGAACGGTAATATAGCTTTGATCACCGTTCCAAATAATGTTTCTAGTTCAATTATTTCTGGTAATCTCGAACAATGGAAACAATGTTTTTCGCAAGTAGCAGATGGTGAATATACATTACAGCTGATATTGCTGAAAGACGTTGAAAAAATGATGCCTGTTCCAATGTTAAAACAACAGAGCGACTCTTTATTTGAAGATCGTTTCAATAAATTGTATACATTTGATAATTTTGTTGTAGGTAAAAGCAACCGAGAAGCGTATGCAGCTTCTATTGCCTGCTGTAACTATCCAGGACAATTTAATAATCCACTTATGATTTATGGTAATTCTGGTTTAGGAAAAACCCATTTATTGCATGCAATCGGTAATTATTTAAAAGAAAATAAACCTGAAGCAAAAGTAATTTACATATATAGTGAAGATATCGTCACATTATTGATCGAAGCAATGAAAAATAAGAATATTGAAGGAAGCAGCGTTGAAGATATCAAAGCGCGCTTCATGGAATGTGATTTCTTATTGATCGATGATATTCAGCGAATGAAACAATCTGCTTCTCAAGAGATTTTTTTCAACTTATATAATAAATTGATTGCAGAAAACAAACAGATCATCATTACGAGCGATATTCATCCTAGTGAATTAAAAGGGATTGAAAATCGATTGATCTCCCGTTTCCTCAGCGGTTTAAAAGTAAGAATCGGTTCACCTGAATTTGAAACAGCGAAGGCAATTTTAAAAAAGAAAATTGAAGGAAGAAATGAATCGATCATGATTGAAGATGATGTGCTGGATTTCATAGCAACGAAATTTTCTAGCGATGTACGAAAATTGGAAGGATCTTTAAATGAATTATTCTTTAAAGCTATTTTAGATAATCCTGGTATTATCGATCTGAGCTTTGCACAATCTGTTTTTTCTGATGAGCCTTTAGCCGTTGTAGAAGAAGATCTGAGTATTGGAAAAATCAAAGCATGTGTATGTGAATATTACGGTTTGACAAAAAATCAGATTGAATCAAAATCCAGAACAAAGCAAATTTCAAATGCCCGACATATTGCTGTTTATATCTGCCGCAAGCATTTAGAGGTTCCTTTTGTCAAAATTGGCTTTTCCTTTGGAAACAGAGATCATTCAACGATCATGTCTTCTTATGAAAAAGCCAAAAAGATGATCAAACAGGACCCTTTATTCAAAACTGCAGTAGAACAAATTGAAGCAAAATTAGGCATTCATTAAGTTATCCACATCTTTCCACATATTATCCACCGTCTTTCCACAAGAAAAAAAGCTTAAATCTATGTAGAATTATCAGCTATATTCTACTTTTCCACCATTATCCACACTCTTATTATTATTGTTATAGTATATTAAAGATATAAAACAGGAGGATCGCACCATGAATTTTATAATTAATAAACGCTACTTTTATGAAAAATTGTCCATCGTTTCAAGAGCAATTTCCGTCTTTTCACCATTACCTGCTTTTTCTGGAGTAAAGATTGAAGTAAAACCAACGGAAATTATCTTAACGGGAAGCGATTCAGATATTTCCATTCAATCATCAATTTTTCCTGATGAAGAAAATCAGCTTACGATTAATGATGTTGGAAATATCGTCATTGAAGCAAAATATATTTTGGAAATCGTTCGTAAAATCGAAGGAGAAACCATTGAAATCGAAGTACTTGATGATACGTTAACACAAATTTGTGGAACAAATGCTCAGTTTAAGATCAATGGCATGAAATCAACAGATTACCCCGCAATCGATTTCTCACAGCCAAAAGAATCATTTTCTATCTCTTCTTCAAAATTGAAAGAGATTATTACTCAAACTTGCTTTGCGACAAGTGATCGTGAGACAAGGCCTGTTTTAACTGGTGTAAATTTTTCCTGTAAAGAAAAACAATTACAATGTGTAGCTACAGATTCTTATCGATTAGCGAAAAAAACGGTAGAAATCGGAGATAACTTAGATTTCAATATTACGATTCCTGCAAAGAGTTTACAAGAAGTCCTCAAAAGCATAGGAGAAGAGGAAAATATCACCGTTTATGTCGATCATAAAAAGGTTCAATTTTTAATTGATCATACGATTATTCAGACACGTCTGATCGATGGTGCTTATCCGGAAACGAGTCGACTGATTCCAAGTAGCTTTCTTTATGAATTACATATTGATTCAAAAGAATTGTTGAATGCGATTGACCGCGCTAGTTTTATTAAAAACGATGGTGTGTATATCATTAAATTTTCATTGGATACAAAGGAATGTGTCCTATCATCCAGTTCTGCTGAAGTAGGATCTTCTATGGAGGTATTATCGAATGCTCAATTTGAAGGAGATCATTTGAATATCAGCTGCAATGGTCATTATGTATTTGAAGCTCTTAAAGCCTTAAATGCAGGGGAAATCATCTTCCGTTTATGCGGAGAGATGAAACCATTTACGATTCAAACAGATGGTGATGATAGTGTATTAATGCTTGTGGTACCATTGAGAACTTATGCTTAAAACGATGGAGAAAACATCAGAAATTCACTTTGATTTCTGATGTTTTTTATAAAAAAGGTTTAAAAATATTATAAATTCTACTTTGCGTGAAACAAGGAAATTTATCAGAAATACAACAAATACCCCCTGATTTATGGTATAATAACATAGATGTGAAGAGAGGCTTTTAGCTATGGAATACAAAATAAAAAATGGATATATGACGCTTGGGCAATTGCTGAAAGCTTGTGATTTTATCTCCAGTGGAGCACAGGCAAAATTTGCTGTTAAAGAGCTGGATATCCACGTAAATGATGAAAAAGAAGATCGCCGTGGCAGAAAATTGTATGCGGGCGATGTTGTTGTCATCGAAGATACTGTGATTTATTTGAAATGAAAGTTAATCAGCTGAGGTTGGTGCATTTTCGTAATTATACTGATATGACAGTTGCATTTGGAGATGGTATTCAACTGATCTGTGGTAGAAATGCACAAGGGAAGACGAATCTTTTAGAAGCGATTTATTATTGTTCTACGATGCGTTCTCATCGAACGCTTACGGACCAACATATGATTCAAAAAGAGGAAGCTTCTTTTCTGATTGACCTCTCTTTGCAACGTGATAGACGAAAAGAACAATTGCGAATCTGCGTGAATGATAAAGGTAAAAACTTATTTATTCATCGTAATCCGATAGCTAAAGTATCGGATTTTATCGGAGAAGTTAATGCTGTTTTATTTTGTCCGGATGATCTGCAGCTATTTACTTCTTCACCAAAAGTGAGAAGACGTTTTATTGATATTGAAATAAGCAAGCTCTCTAAGCGATATACGCAAACATTGACGATGTTTCAACGGTTGCTTAAAGAAAGAAATGCATTATTAAAACAAAAGCAATTTGATGAAATCTATTTACATGTTTTAACTGAAAAGATGTGTGCATGTGAACAGATCATCATGAAACAGCGATATGCGTTTTTATGTGAGCTTTTTACTTATTGTCAAACGTTTTATGATCATTTTGCACAAGATGATACAAAAGTTGATTTTATCTATGAATGTCCATTGGATAGTTCTTCTTTAGGCGATGAGAAACGGTTGCTAGAAAAATACGAAAAGAGTCTGGAAAGAGATCGAATGAGTGGACAGACCAATATCGGTATTCACAAAGATGATGTTGTTTTTATGATTGATGGGAAGAATATAAATAGTTTTGCCAGTCAAGGGCAAAAAAGAACATTGTTATTATCGATGAAAATCGCTATTACGGCGATGATCAAAGAAAAAATCGGCGAATATCCCATTCTATTGTTGGATGATGTCTTTTCTGAGCTAGATGAATGGAGACGTCGGCAATTGATAGAAATTTTGCCAGAAGAAATGCAAATTTTTATATCTTCCGCTGATCAAATTGCGTTGGATCAATTTCAAAGACGTGATATCAATGTTTTTGAAGTAGAACATGGAACGATACAAAGGAGGTTTTCTCAATGAATGAAGAAAAATCGCAGGAAATATTAGAGATGGAAAATATTCATGTAGATCATTCTTATACAGCAGATGATATACAGGTATTAGAAGGGCTGGAGGCTGTACGTAAACGTCCTGGTATGTATATTGGTAGTACGAGCGGTCGAGGACTTCATCATCTTGTATGGGAAATAGTTGATAACGGAATTGACGAAGCTCTTGCGGGATTTGCTGATGAAGTAGATGTGACTATTGAAAAAGGCGATATTATCTGTGTTAAAGATAATGGACGAGGTATGCCAGTTGGAATTCATGAGAAAACAGGTATTTCTGCAGTAGAGACGATTATGACCGTATTACATGCCGGCGGTAAGTTTGGTGGCGGTGCTTACAAGGTTTCTGGCGGTCTACATGGTGTAGGTGCCAGTGTTGTAAATGCTTTATCACAATGGTTGGAAGTTACCGTTCATCAAGATGGTAAAAAATATTTTATACGTTTTGAAGATGGCGGACATCCGGTAGAACCTCTGAAAGTGATCGGAGAGAGTGGTCAGCATGGTACGGTTGTTCGTTTTAAGGCTGATCCAAGTATCTTTACTGAAACAACAAGTTATGAATATGAAGTTTTAAATTCGCGTATGCGACAATTAGCGTTCCTGAATCGTAAAATACGTTTGATTTTACGTGATGAACGAGGAGATACTCCGGTTTCTAATTCTTATTTATATGAGGGAGGTATTATTGAATACGTAAAATTCTTGAATAAAAATAAGACTCCTCTCCATGAAGAAGTCGTTTATGTTGAAGGCTTGCAGCAAGGTATCCTGGCTGAAATTGCCATGCAGTATAACGATGGATATACTGCAAATATTTACTCTTTCTGTAACAACATCAACACACAAGAAGGTGGTACACACGAAGATGGATTTCGTTTAGCATTGACGCGTGTGATCAATAATTATGCAAAGAATAATAATCTCTTGAAAAAAGATGAGACATTAGCAGGTGACGATGTAAGGGAAGGACTAACCGCCATCATCTCAATCAAACATCCAGATCCTCAATATGAAGGACAGACAAAAACAAAATTAGGTAATTCTGAAGTTCGAAAGATCGTTTCGAATATCTTAGGTGAGCAGTTGGAACGCTTCTTTATGGAGAATCCGGATATTGCAAAGATCATCGTGGATAAAGCGATCGTCGCAAGCAAAGCACGTTTAGCTGCAAAAAAAGCACGTGAACTTACGCGAAGAAAAAGCGCTTTGGATGGTATTTCATCTTTACCTGGTAAATTGAGTGATTGTAGTTCTCGTAATGCCGAAGAATGTGAAATTTATATTGTCGAGGGTGATTCTGCCGGTGGTAGTGCAAAACAAGGAAGAAATTCTCGTACACAGGCGATTTTGCCATTGCGAGGAAAAATATTGAACGTAGAAAAAGCCAGAATGCATCGTATTTTTGAGAATGCGGAAATTCGCTCAATGATCACTGCCTTCGGCTGTGGTATTCAAGATGAAATCGATATGAGCAAGCTTCGCTATCATAAGATCATCATCATGACCGATGCGGATGTCGATGGTGCACATATCTGTACACTGATGTTAACATTCTTCTATCGTTTCTTACGTCCGATCATTGAAGGCGGTTATGTCTATATTGCCCAACCTCCTCTTTATAAAATTCAAAAAGGAAAGAAAATTGCTTACGCATATAAAGAAGAAGAGATGGGACCATTAAAAGAAGAGTTTAAAGAGAACTATAAGATTCAGCGTTATAAAGGACTTGGTGAAATGGACGCTGAACAGTTATGGGAAACTACGATGGACCCAGAACATCGTACGTTAAAACAAGTGACCATCAATGATGCTATGGAAGCAGACGCTGTATTTGAGATGTTGATGGGTGAAGAAGTAGAACCAAGACGAAATTTTATTACGGAAAATGCGCAATATGCAAATTTAGATATTTAGGAGGTAAGCATTCATGGATACAAACTATGACAAGCTTGAACAAGTTGATATTTCTAGTGAGATGCGTACATCCTTTCTCGACTATTCGATGTCAGTTATCGTTCAGCGTGCACTACCAGATGCTCGTGATGGATTAAAACCTGTACATCGTCGTATCTTACATTCAATGAATACTTTAGGTATTACAGCAAATGTTGCCCATAAGAAATCAGCTCGTATCGTTGGTGAAGTTATTGGTAAGTATCATCCTCATGGTGATACAGCTGTTTACGATGCTATGGTACGTATGGCTCAGGATTTTTCTTATCGTTATCCATTAGTAGATGGACATGGAAATTTTGGTTCTATGGATGGTGATGGTGCTGCGGCAATGCGTTATACGGAAGCACGTATGTCAAAAATTGCCATGGAAATGATGAAAGATATTCAAAAAGATACTGTAGATTTCCGTGACAATTATGATGGAGAAGAACAGGAACCAGTTGTCTTACCATCTCGCTTTCCTAATCTTTTAGTCAATGGATCAGTTGGTATTGCTGTTGGTATGGCAACAAATATTCCGCCTCATAATCTTTGTGAGGCAATTGATGCGACTTTAGCAATTATGGATGACCCATCAATCACAGTTACAGATCTCATGGATAATTATATCAAAGGACCTGATTTTCCTACTGGTGGTATGATTTTAGGCAGAAGTGGTATTCGTCAAGCATATGAAACTGGTCATGGCAGCATTCAAATTCGATCAAAAGTTCGAATTGAAGATATGGAAAATGGAAAAAAGCGTATCGTTGTTTATGAGATACCATATCAGGTAAATAAAGCTACGCTGATAGAGAAAATAGCTTCTTTAGTTCGAGAGAAGATTATTGATGGTATTACTTATTTAAATGATGAATCCAACCGTGATGGAGTGCGCATCGTCATTGAACTTCGTAAAGATGTTCAGGAAGATGTTATTTTAAATCAGCTATATCGTTTAACACCGCTTCAAACTTCCTTTGGTATTAATATGCTGGCATTGCATAAGGATAAACCTATTTTAATGGGTATTAAGGAAATGCTGCAGCATTACGTGGAACATCAGGTCGAAGTCACGACACGTCGTACACGATTTGATTTGAAAAAAGCAGAGGATCGTGCACATATCTTAGAAGGATTCCGTATTGCATTGGATCATATTGATGAAATCATTGCGTTGATCCGTTCTTCTCGTACAGATGAAGAAGCGACAAATGGATTGATGGATCAATTTTCATTAAGTGAGATTCAAGCAAAAGCAATCTTACAGATGCAGCTTCGTCGCTTGACTGGTTTAGAACGCGATAAGATTGAAAATGAATATCAAGAATTGTTGGTTACAATTGCAGATTTAAAGGATGTTTTAGCTAATGAATCTCGTTTGCATGACATCATTCGTACAGAATTGAATGAAGTCAAAGAAAAATATGGAGATGAACGCCGTACAGATATCATGGAAGGCGGATTTGATATGGAAGATGAAGATCTGATCCCGGTTGAAGATATTGTGATTACCATGTCAACAAGCGGTTATATCAAACGTGCACCAATTGATACATATCGTACACAACATCGAGGTGGCCGTGGTGTCAAAGGTATGACATTGAATGAAGACGATGTCATCGATAAATTGATCACTATGTCGACACATGACTATCTGCTGATGTTTACAAATCTTGGAAAAGTATATCGCTTAAAAGGATATAATGTGCCTAATGCTTCTCGTACTGCAAAAGGAATTCCAGTCGTCAATTTATTGAAATTAGATAAAGAAGAATTAGTGACTGAACTAGTGCCTATGCAAAAAGATACAAAAGCGGAATACCTTTTCTTTGTTACGAAAAAAGGTCTCGTTAAACGAGTAAAAACACAAGAATTTGATTCAATTCGAAACAATGGTAAGATTGCTATTACATTAAAGGACGATGATGAGTTGTTTAATGTAAAGGCAACAAGTGGTGAAGATGAAATCATCATTGCTGGTTCAAATGGAAAAGCTATTCGATTTGATGAATCCGAAGTAAGGGTCATGGGACGCAGTGCTAGCGGTGTTCGTGGTTTTAATACGGATGGTTCAATTGTTGTCGGTGTCGCAACAAGCGATGAGGGAAAATACATATTGTCTGTTTCTGAAAATGGCTATGGAAAGAAAAGTGAAATTCAGGATTATCGTAAAACCAATCGTGGTACAAAGGGTGTAAAAACGATGAATGTTACGACTAAAACTGGATCTCTAGTCAATGTTCGAGCTGTGAATGGTGATGAAGATGCCATGATCGTCACTGATGATGGAATCATCATTCGTATATCGCTTGAAAACGTTGGTGTGTATGGACGTAATACGCAAGGTGTAAAACTAATCAACGTAAATGAAAATGAAACAGTATCGAAGATCGCCATTGTTGATAAAAATACAGAAGATGAGGAATCAATTGAAGATACAAAGCAAAATCAGTAATGTTTTTGTAACTTTCATTGGATCGCTGGTAGTTTCATGTTTATTAAGTCAGGTTCATTATGTCAATCAAAAATGAAAATGTCTCAAAAAAAGTGAAACATTAGCACCGATTTT
>CBCTZR010000042.1:0-17406 GCA_965151435.1 uncultured Merdibacter sp.
TTATCTTTTTTTCTCACCATATTTTAGGGGTAAACCTCCAAAGACAGGTATTATACCATTATCACTATCAAATAAAAAGTAGCAGATTTATATTTTTAAATTTCTATCCTTCCTCTTAACACGTTCTCACTAAGATGACATCCTTTCCAATACGCACGATTTCTTCGACATGCACCAAATGCTCCTCACTGGTAAACAACCAAGGAAATACACGGCGAATTCCGCATGGCCGTAGTGCTGCATATAGAATTCGAACTCGATAGTCATCATCGATTTCCAAATCGATCACCTGTCCTAATAATGCTCCGCTATCGATGCTGATGACGTCCTTTCTAGCTAGATCGCTAAATCGCATTTGATCACCTGTTTTATCTTATGCAGGAAAACCACAAAGGTTTCACCGTTCCATTTCTTTTTTCAATGCCACGATTGCATTTTTTTCTAAACGTGAAACTTGCGCTTGCGAGATTCCCAGCTCTTCAGCAATTTCCATCTGTGTCATCTCATCATAGTATCGTTTATGTAGAATTGCGTGCTCTCTCTCATTCAATACTCCTAAGCTTTTTTCCAAAGCGATGAGATCTCGTTCCCGTCGAATGTCATCATGCTCATCACGAATTTGATCCAACAAATACAACTCATCACCATCATTGCTATAAATTGGTTCAAAAATCGATAATACGCTTTGACAGGAATCCATCGCATCAATCACATCTTTTTCTTTCACTTCACATTGCTGTGCCAAATAAGCTATCGAAGGTTCACAATGATGCTCTTGCACATACTGTTCTTTCAATCGAAAGATCTGATAAGAAAGATCTTTTAAATGACGAGAAACACGAATCACTTGATTATCCCGCAAATAACGTCGGATCTCTCCCATGATCATCGGGACGGCATACGTAGAAAAGCGTACCTCATGCTTTAAGTCAAAATGATCGATCGCTTTCACCAATCCGATACATCCGACTTGAAATAGATCGTCCATATTTTCACAGCGCGCAGCAAACCGCTGTACGATTGAGAGCACCAGCTTCAAATTTCCATAGATTAACTCTTCTTTCGCTTGTATCTCCCCCTTTTGATAACGTATAAACAACTGTTCCATTTCCTCATTTTCCAGCACTTTCAGCTGTTCCGTAGGCATACCGCTGATAACGACCTTGTAGCGACTCATTTCCTCACTCCTCTTTATCTGTACTAGCAGTCTGCCCTCTTCTACTTTTTACTATTCGACCATGCATCTCCTTCTCTCTGTAAGTAATTGGAAATGAAAAAAACTTGACAAAAAAAAGCGGATATCCGCTCAGCTGCCAGTTTTGATCTGTACTTTCAGCTTCTGCAAGATCCGCTTCTCCAACCGTGATATATAAGATTGTGAAATACCCAAACGCTGGGCAATATCCTTTTGTGTCAATTCTTCATGACCGATGCCATAACGCATCTGCATGATCAATCGTTCCCGCTCCTTTAATCCATTCAACGCTTTCAACAGCTCTCTTTTATTTTCGTTTTTTTCAAATTCACGAATGACGATATCATCTTCCGTTCCCAAAACATCACTTAAGAGTAACTCATTACCATCATAATCAATATTTAATGGCTCATCAAAACTCACTTCATTGCGTCTTCGATTTTTTTTACGCAAGAACATCAAGATCTCGTTTTCGATACAACGAGATGCATAAGTCACCAATTTGATATTCTTATCCCTTCGAAACGTATTGATTGCTTTGATCAAACCGATCGAACCGATGCTGATAAGATCTTCCATGAAGACCGGATTGGTCTCGTAGCGTTTTGCGATATAGACAACTAACCGTAAATTATGTTCGATCAACCGGTTTCTAGCTTCTTCATCACCATGTTCCCAAGCAATCAAGGCCTCCATTTCCGCTTCTTTATCTAAAGGCTGCGGTAAAACATCATGCCCTTGCATATAAAACACATATGCTCCATCCTCTTCAAACAACAAATGTTTCAACCATCTCAATATTCTCATCTTCTCTTCACCTCATCGATAATAGTTTTAGATTTAAAAGCAGTGGATAGCCGCCTTGAATGCGCAAACCGCGTACACATACTACATAAGCTGCTTTTTTGGTCCCACCATCAAGCGAGCAGCTGATAAGCATTGCTTCCATTTCTTTTTTTTCATGAATGCTTCCCACTTGAATGTTTCTGATGCTCCCATGCAACTGCTCTCGATATTGTTCATCAATAAAGATTACAGGAATGCCCCGGTAACTCGTTAAATTACCACTATCCATATATCCCCGTAAATGAAGATCGCCTTTCCCATATAATGTGCATCCATAACAAAATTTTTGCTTGAACAATGTCATCGCATGCGAATATAAGTAAAAAAGCAGAAGCCCATAAAGCAACCAGCATAAATAGATCGGGGTGTGTATCCAAGGAAAAAAGGCACCTAAATGAAATGTTCCATCTAAAAAGAGAAAACATGTCGCATGCCATAAAAAACGAAACAACAGAGATGCACAATACAGCGCTTTCTGCTTATAAAACACATAACAGAAAGAAAAACCTTCAAATAGAATCATGCCGATCCAGGCATGATCGCAATAAAACAGTACGCTGTATAAAGAAGTCAATGCACTGTAAGCGATCACCCGCCTTCCCCGCAACGGCCGTTGTATCAAAACCAATGCCATCCATACACTGACAAGATTTGTCAAGCAATTATGTAGCCAGGCTACCTCCACATAACTTTCCAAGTCATCTCCTCCTCGCGTTACACTATAGGAAACCAAGGACACAAAACCTGTCAGTTCTTGCTTACAATGAACAATATGCATTCCCTCGTCCAATTATGCTTCATCAGCATTCGAACGGTTTCTTTTTTCCAGCACAAGCTCCGCTTCTAACGTTGCACAGAGTCCTCTGTTCTTTAACTGATAAAAAATCGCGGAAGCCAATTCATAAGAACAGCGTATGCGTTCCTGACGATTTATCGAAATTGAATACGCATGATTTTTCCGGTTATAATAATTGATCCACCCTTCTTTTACATGAATACTGTATTTCATACTCAACGCTCCTTTCCCCACCATTATAGAAGTAAAACTCACAAGGAACATGTCACAATAAAAAAGCCGGTATTTAAACCGGCAATTCTTCTATTCTGTTTCAATTAATCCATAGCCTCCAGCATTGCGCTTGTAAACAACCGCAATACCTTTCGTCTCATCATCACGATAAATAAAGAAGCTATGACCTAACATCTCCATTCGCATGATCGCTTCATCCAGATCCATCATATCCGGATCGATCGTTTTTGTACGAACGACCTCATCTTCGCTTTCATCATATTCATCACCCAATAATTCGTGATCGACAAATGCTTCAGCGAGTTTTGTCTTATTTTTACGCGTTAAACGCGTTTTTTGACGACGAATCTGATCTTCCAACTTATCGACAGCTAGATCGATGGCTGCATACAGATCATCATGCACAACTTCTGCACGCAATACCGCATATTTTGTTGGAATGGTTACTTCGATCTTTTGCTTATTCGGATATACGCGAACGACAACATTCGCTGTATCTTCTTCCGCAATGATAAAATACTTATTAAGCAAATTCAATTTTTTTTCGATTTTTTCGGCGATGGCCGGAGTAACGGTAACATTCTTACCATAGATTTGGACTTTCATAAAATCCCTCCTTGTTTCTACTTTTATTATACCCTAGCATTCCATAAAATACAGACTAGGAATTTTATGAATAGTATGATAGAATATCCATGTAAGGGTTTTCAATTTAAAATGAAAGTACACGGACAGCATTTTCAAATGCTGTTTTTTTATACATTTGTTGCCCATCCAGCCACTTTGCAATCGTTTGTGCTTGTTCAATATCTTCCAATCCTCGAATGGCATCGCTCACTCCATCATAATATCCCATAAAGTCAAACCCGTAGCCGACATGTTCAACTCCGGCAACTGAGCATAGCCATTGCATCTGTCGTAAATAATGATCGAGATCCTGTTTCTTTTTCAACGCATGGATAAAAGGAGCCACAGCTACCGTACCGATCACACCACCTCTTTGTGCAATGGCTTCGATCTGTCGCTGTGTAAGATTACGCGGATGTTGACACAATGCAGCTGCATTGGAATGAGAAGCAATCAAAATCCCTTTCGTGTGATCATAAATATCCCAAAAGGTTTGTTCATTGGCATGTGATACGTCAATACGCATACCGATGCGTTCCATATGCGCAACAGCTCGTATGCCCAAATCGGTCAAGCCGCTATTTCCTCCCTTCACTCCACAAGCGAGCGCATTACGTTCATTCCAGCACAAAGAAGCTAAACGAACACCTTTGGCATATAACCAATCTATTTTTTCTTCAACCTCTTCATGAATACCACACATCCCCTCAACGCTGAGCATCGCATAGATCTGATCGTCTTCATAGTGAATATCCTTCGCATTCTTTACCAAGGTGACATCTGGACAAGCTTGGATCTCTTCCAACAAAGTGATGATCATCGTTTTCATCTCTTCCCAATCTTGGCTTCCGTCAAAATAAGAAGCCATACATATCGCTTTCAGCTGTCCCTCTTTCCAACGATCACAATAAAAGGAAGACAGGATGTTCGAGTATCCTGCCTGTTTTCGTTTTAAAACCGCATAACCAAGATCTGCATGTAGATCAAAGAGCTTCATGTTATTCCTCCTCATAGATGATATCGAAGTATTGCATCAGATGACCTTCGCTCATCCCTGTATCATATGCGCGATCTTTCAAGATGTCACATAACGTTTCCACATCCTGACCTTCTACAATACATGCATATGCACATTCGATCGCTTGCAGAGCGATCGTAATCGCTTCCTCATAAAGATCATAGAACGAAGCATTGCTCGAAATGGAAGAATCACATGGATGTAACCAAAATCTCTTCTTCAGATTCATCACATCATAGCGTTCATCGATCTGACTAGGCACGATATTACCAGATATTTTCCATTTCTGCCGTAAAACGCTCTCAAATGTTCGAATCGTCTTATATCGTCGACCTTTTGGATCATAGAACAGCTTCTGCACATCTCTCCATGAATGCAAAGTCTCTCGTAGATCATGTACTTTGATGTCCATCCCATAGACCTGCTTTGCACAAGGTACATAAATACGTGCAATCGCCTTCAGCATATCCTCATCAAAGTTACAGATATCATAGCTGTGCCAATCATTGATATCGATTCCTCGTTTTTGTTTTAAGATGATCGCATCGATCATCGACTCCATCCGATGATGATAGCTTGCGCTCTTCCCCTGACAGTTTCCCGTGCGATAAAAAATGTAAGGATGAGTGACCATATCCAGCGCCCAATGACACAAATGGCCAAACAGATAGGCCATCATATCTTTACGAACGTCCGTTACGGTCTGTCGCGAAACACAATCAATCGCTTCTCGATAAAAAGCATTGATCTTATGTGCATGCATATTTGATCCCAATCGATTTAACGCATGTGATTTATAAGATTCCCAAGGCATTGTATGTGAAAAAAATAAAAAATCTGGACCATTGGCACCAATCTCATACAATGGAATATTACGTTCAAGAATGGCTACGATCTCGTTATTCTTTTCATTTTTCCGCACATCTTGTGAAAATAATACGTGTGTAATGATGTTGGGCATAAGAAGTCCTCCTTTCCACTTGCCTTCATTATAGCACAATTCAAGAAAAAGAAAGCATTCTTTCCTATTGGTTCCCTCTCGTCTATGGATAGGCGCTCTTCCTTGCAAACACCATGACATAATCATAGCATGAGACAGGAGGTGATAGCATCGCAACCGGCTATCTACAGATCGAAGTAACGATCGCTGATGAAGCATTCGCCCTAGAAAACGCACTGATTCGCGTCTACAAAGTGAATCAGGGAGAAATTGTATATGAAAACTTCTATATTACGAATCGCGAAGGAAAAACGGTCAACATTCCGCTTTATGCGCCAGATATCGAACTCTCTCTGGAAGAGGAAAATGATATCCGTCCATATGAGACATATAATGTGGAATTTCGTTTAAGCGGTTATGAAATCCAAGAAATACAGAATATACAGATTTTCGCAGACGAATCCTGTTTTCTACCGATTCATCCAACACCGACAAGAAGACAAGTCTTTCCAGGCCGAACGATTTCAACGATCATCGATCACCATCTGTTGACAAATTATGGGGGCAACAACCAAGGACAGATGCCGATGAATCTTGGAAGAGTACACAGTGAGGTCATTATTCCTACCTATATTACCGTTCATTTGGGAAGACCGCAAAACAGTGCAGAGAATGTCACCGTACCATTTCTTTATTATCTAAAAAACGTCGCCAGTTCAGAAATCTATCCAACTTGGCCATATGAAGCGCTGAAAGCGAATATTCTGGCACAAGCTTCCTTAGCGCTCAACCGCATTTATACAGAATGGTATCCGAGCCAAGGATATGATTTTGACATCACCAACTCAACAGCATTCGATCAGGCATTCGTAAAAGATCGTAACATTTTTGATTCTGTTTCTGATGTTGTAGATGAAGTATTCAATCTATACATTCAGAAAGCGAATTACCAAGAACCTTATTATACTGAATATTGTGATGGTAAAATAGCAAGCTGTCCCGGCATGAAACAATGGGGTACGCTTTCCTTAGCCAATCAGGGATATACAGCAATTGAAATATTACGTTATTATTATGGAGACAGTATCGAAATTCGTGAATGCAATAATATCCAGGACATGAAAGCTACCTACCCCGGTATTTTAAAAATTGGTTCACGCGGACAAGAAGTGATGGAAATGCAGGAATTCTTAAATGCGATTGCCATCAATTATCCAGCAATTCCTGTCATTTTTCCTGTCAACGGCATTTTCGGAGAAAGCACAGAAGAAGCAGTGCGTGTCTTCCAAAGACAGTTCAATTTAACGGTTGATGGAATTGTCGGAAAAGCGACTTGGTATAAAATCAGTTATATATATGTCGCTGTTCGAAAACTAGCTGAACTCACTTCCATCGGACGTATCGAAAACCTCTATAGCGGCCAATATCCGGGAAAGGTATTAAAAGAAGGCGATCGCGGTGTAGAAGTACAATTATTACAGTATTATCTATCCTGTATCGCTGTATTTTATCCGCAAGTGCCTAACGTGGATATCGATGGTCGATTTGGTGTACAGCTGACCAAAGCTGTCGAAAACTTCCAGAATACCTTTGGTCTAACCGTTGATGGAATCGTCGGTTTGGCAACTTGGAATCGCATCTATGCAGTCTATGAGACATTAGAAGACAAAATCGTACCGGATGAAAGCATACCAGAATATCCAGGCTTTCCTCTACAACAAGGAACATCAAATGAAAATGTACGTCGGCTCCAAAGTGCACTAAATAACATTTCCACACAATACCCAAGCATTCCACCAGTCGTGGAAGATGGGATATTCGGAAGTGCAACGGCAAGCGCAGTACGTGCCTTTCAACGTCAATTCGGTCTAACCGTCGATGGAATTGTCGGACAAAAGACGTGGGATAAGCTTTTTGAAATCAGTGCGCTCATCGATGCAGGAGAAGTTGACAGCGAAGAAATGCCACCCTATCCAGGAACGCTCTTGCAATATGGATCACGTGGTAATGCCGTATTATTGATGCAGGAACGCCTAAACGGAATTTCGATCTATTATCCAAACATTCCCGAATTCGCTGCAGACGGTGTTTTTGGACCTGCAACCAAACAGGCAGTCATCGCCTTCCAAAAGATGATGGGCATACAAACAGATGGCATCATCGGACAACAGACATGGGAATTGATCAATACCGTATACAGTGAATTATTCTATTAAAAAGCCACAAGGCTTCATATCTCAATAAAATGTTGTTGTGTTTGAAGCGGTATGGCTCTGGCTATACCGCTTTTGACACAAATAGCAATCTTGTCGCTGAACGTGTCGCAAGCATTAGCCAATACTTTTCGCAGGTCTTAAGATATTTATTGGAAAACACAGACATTCCATTTCATTTGAACATATAGAAAGAACCAAGGAGATGTGCGTTTTCTCACGTCTTCATTGGTTTTGCAGCGAGAGGGCTCCTGATATTTTTCTTTGTTCGATGCAAGCGTATCATTCTGTATCTCTTTCAGATAAGCGAAAACGACCAACTGATGAAAAGTGTTTTTTTGCGATTCGTATTGCCACAAGTGATATTATGATTTCTACGACCACAAGTAAGAAAATCGAAAGCAACTCATTTTGAACAAGCATGATCACAGCAAGAGAATCAATCAGCATATGTGCAAGGATACATGGAACAGCCCCTTTTGACATTTCTTTTACTGCACCAAAGGTAAATGTGTTGCCGAGAATCATCAAATAGAATATAAGATAATTTGACGAAGCAGCTGTAATCCATGGCAATTGATATAACGGAAGATGCCAGATAAACCAAACGATTGATATTGCCACAAATTTTAAGATCAAATTGTTTCTGATGTTTACATGTGTCTGAAGATACCATCTCCAGCCAACTTCTTCAAGCCCACCTTGTAGAATTGTCCAAGGCAGATATGTCAATACCGCAAAAAATGAACTTCCCGTATAATTGATATTTCCTAAGATAGCAGAAACACCGTAATACAACAGGACTACTGCAACAGCAAAGACATATGCTATTACGGGCTCCTGTTGTAGAAATACCATTTTAAAGAATTCTTTAACGTTCTTAACCTCTTTCCTCACTATAGAAAAAAATCCGGCCATGATCATCGGTAATAGATTCATCAAAATAAATAGAACAGAAGTCCATGTATTAAACCCATCAGGAAATAAAACTAGAATCATCCAGCCAATAAAGGCTGTACATAAAATTGTGACTATTGCATATTGTATCGAAATTATATTCTCTTTCTGCATTAATGGTTCTCCCCCCTTCTCCAGCAAACCTTCATTTATCTCTCTGTAACAAAGTGGTTATATCACAGATTTGTGAAAAAAACCATTATGCAGATGAGAAAGAAGCGACATTCTATGAATCAAAAATGATAATGTCTTCATAAAACGATCTTCCCTGCTCTTCTATATCATTCCTAGCCATTGAGCAATGCTTTTAAATTCATTTATTTACCATCTTTATCTCGAAAGAACCTTGCCAGCCAAAAGAACACTTATAGCTTTCCGCCCCCCCCCGATAGACTTTCTTTCTTCAGTTGATAGAGTCAGGTATAGGATGCCTGTTTTTCTTCGTTTGAGTTTCACCCATTTCTTCAAAAATTAATTTGCCATTACGGTTATCCTCCGCTATGACCTGACTGACTTCTATAATTCAATCACTCCGGCTGCTTACAAAGCTGAAGGGAGAAGCCACTTCCTTGTGTAACCCCTCCCTTTTCCAGGTCATTTTATTCTTTTACGAACCCCTCAATCATGAAATCGCTTTCGCGGATACGACAATCTTTGTATACCTGTAATAAGCAATTTTTACTATTCCATTGGAGTCGAACAAATCGATAAACGTGTCATGATCAATTTGAAATTTAAGGCGATAACCAAATCTATCCTTGCCTTTAATTGAATATTCTGTCGTTCCATCATCCATAATGCTTCCTCTGTGCAAAACATACCTAGGAAAAATAACAGTATCGATCTGTTGATGATAGAAATCAAGAACGGATAACATAATTTTCCGAATGGCTAACAACAAGAAAATAATAGCAATTAGTGGCATAATCACCATAGAATAGCCCCATCCAATTTCCGGAAGCTTGATAACCGATACAATCACCACACAAATAAAGCAGATGAGATAAATGATCCCCTTTATAAAATTCATGATCAACCCTTTTTTTCCCTGTTTGGGGAAATAAAAAGTAAATATGAATAACAAAGCTGCAAATGATAAAAGATGTGTCACATTTTCCATCTTCGACACCCCTCACTATCGTTAAAGCCATCAGATGAACGCATGCTTACATTCATTCTAAAATAAACTAGCGAAGATTTCAATTCCTTGAAAATCTCCGCTAGTTTATTATAACGCATTAAGCAATGTGGCCATTAATCTCTATCCCTTCCATTTGACCTGATCACTTTGCGATACCAATAAAATGAATCCTTTCGGAATCGTTTCATCGTTCCATTCCCCTGATCATCTTTATCAACATAGATAAGACCATAACGTTTTCTCATCTCCCCGGTACTGGAACTGATGATATCGATTGGAGACCACATCGTATAGCCCATCAAACGCACGCCATCATCCAACGCTTTTTCCATTTCATCGATATGTGCTTTCAAATAATCGATTCGATAGGCATCATGAATGGATCCATCCTCTTCGACCTTATCCTGTGCTCCAAGTCCATTTTCAACGATCATCACCGGAATTCCATAGCGATCATATACTTTATTCAACGTATATCGCAAGCCGATCGGATCGATCTGCCATCCCCATTCACTCGTATCGAGATACGGGTTGCGCACACCATCCAATAGATTTCCTGCGGTCACATCCTGTTCTCCTTCTTCTAATGTCAGACAATTGCTCATATAGTAAGAAAACGAATAATAATCAACACAACCCTCTTCTAAAACTTTTTCATCCTCTTTTTCGATCGATAAGATAATGCCTTGTTCCTTAAAATACTGTTGAATGTAATATGGATATTTACCTCTAACCTGAACATCTGCGCAAAAATCATTAAACAAGTGATCTTGTTGTTGTACATAAAGCATATCGGATGGGTGACATGTACGAGGATATAGAGTGACATGAGCAATCATACAACCCACCTGTATCCGCTGATCGATCGCATGCGAGGCCTTGACAGCTCTTGCGCTCGCTAAGAAAACATGATGCAATGCCTGATAACGCTTTTGCATATCATCAACAGGCATCGTATAATCTGTAGTCGCTGGTTCATAGATGCCAAGAACTTCCAAATTTCCCATCGGGATACAGGCAAAATTGATTTCATTGAATGTAATCCAATATCTTACTTTTCCCTTGTAACGTTCAAAAACTGTACGAGCGTACGTTTCAAAATAATCGATCACTCTTCGACTTGAAAAACCCCCATAACGTTTTAACAAATGAAATGGCATATCAAAATGCATCAATGTGACGATTGGTTCGATTCCGTATTTCAAACACTCGTCAAACACCTGATCATAAAACTGAAGACCTTCTTCATTTGGTTCCTCTTCATCTCCGTTAGGAAAGATCCTTGACCAAACCATGCTCATTCGAAATGCCTTCAGCCCCATCTCCGCAAAAAGACGAATATCTTCTTTGTAATGGTGATAAAAGTCAACCGCTTCATGTGAAGGATAGTCTATATTTTTCTCTATATTCCAAGTAAAACGGCGTTTTTCACTTCTTGAACCTTTGCTAAGATGATCTGAGATGCAATCTCCTTTTTTACCCTCGCAATAGCCTCCTTCAAATTGATTAGCAGCAGTCGCTCCTCCCCACAAAAAATTATCTGGAAATGCCATCTTACTCACCCTTTAACTGACAACAATACATCCTGTGCGATGACTCGTTGAGCCGCTTTCAGCTCAACAGTTGAGAAATCCTTCGTATTGGATACCACGACGATCGTATCCGTACAATAACCTTCCTTCTGAATAGCTTCCACGTCAAATTCCAACAACAATTGTCCTTTTACCACTTTATCTCCAACTTTTACATGTGGAGTAAAATGCTTACCATTTAATTGAACGGTATTGATCCCTACATGAATCAACAATTCACAACCATATTCATCTACAATTCCAACAGCATGACCCGTTGGGAACATAACTAATACAGTTCCATCAAAAGGCGCATAGACTTTCCCCTCAGAAGGAACAATCACACAGCCTTTTCCCAATGCCCCGGTTGCAAATGCATCGTCACTGGCTTCTGAGAGTGGTTTCACTTCTCCATTCAATGGGGATGCGATCATTTCATCATGTACTGTTTGTGGTTCTTGTTGTGCAACAGCTGATTCTTTATAAAGAATCAACGCTAAAACAAACGTTACTGCAAATGTGACGATCGTACACAAAGCTGCTTGTATAACGACACTACCCGGATCTGTCGGCGGTAATAATGCTGGTATTTCAAACAATCCCATTCCAGCCATCTGATAATACTTAAATCCCAAAAAGCCAGAAATTGCACCAGACACTGCCGAACCGATACAAGACACGACAAACATAGTCGGACGTGAAATCGTAATACCATATAACGCTGGTTCTGTTATACCGAACATACCGGATATGAAGGCCGGAATACAAGCACTACGCAGATTTTTATCTTTTGTGCGAACCAGAATGGCCAGAACAACTGCAGAGGTTGCAAACGCTACAAACACTTGTGAACCTAACAGTGGATCTGGAACTCCCATGGATAAATTCATCATACATAAAACGATAAAAGTAATGTGCACACCGAAGATAACAAATACCTGCCATAATGCGGCAAAGATGATACCGGCAAGAACAGGAGATAACCCATAAATGGATAACAAGGTGTTCGAAATAGCCTCACTCGCTACGTTGACTACAGGGCCGATAAAGATAAAACCGAGCATCACAGCAATCAATAAAACAAACGTCGGTGTCATAAAAGACTTAATAACATCTGGAAAGATCTTATTCAAGAAATGCTCGATAGGCATTGCCACAAAACAAGTGATGATAACCGGTAATACTGTTGACGTATAGCTTACATTCATCGTCATACCAAAAATTTCCAGATCGACCCCGTTAATCGTAGGATAGCACAATGCCGCACCGATGATCATACCTATATAAGGATTCATCTTGATCTTTTTAGCCGTATTATAACCAATAACGATCGGGAAGAAATAGAAGAAACAATCACCGATTGCATTGATCAATGCATAAAGACCAGATTCCATCGTATATACGCCTAGATAAGGCAATATCGTATTAAGACCTTTGATCATACCACAGGCACACAGCACACTGAGCGAAGGCATGAAGATTCCTGAAATCAGATCTAATGCCCTCTCTTTAAAACTCATCTTTTTCTTTTCTTGTTGAGTATTTTGCGTAAGATCCAACATTTCAATCAATTCTGCATACACATCCGGCACATGATTGCCGATAACAATCTGATACTGCCCTGCTGAATGCATGATCGTAATGATTCCGTCATTGTTTTTCAAAGCATCATCATCAGCCTTTGTTTCATCCTTCAGTTTAAAACGCAATCTAGTGACACAATGTGTTAAATCCAAAATATTGTCTTTACCGCCGATGTTACGAATAATTTCTTTTACCAATTCATCGTATTTTTTCATGATTTCCCTCCAATTTTTAAAATTGTTAGGTTAAGCCAACTCAATGTTACCATCCCATGATTGATCGTAAATGGTTATTTGTTCTTTGATTTTGTTACTACGCGATGTATGTGAATCGTTAGATACAATACTTCTTCATCGCTGAGATCATATGTGTATTTTTCCTTCAAAAAGTCTTTGATCTTCATTGCACAATCATAAGCCAACTTAAATTTGTGTTTGACGACATCGTATAATTCATTGTCTTTTTCCTCACCTTTTTTTCCGTTGAACATACGCAAAGCAAAGAATTTTAAATGCGTGATAAAACGATAATAGTAAATATCCGAAGTCTCAAAATCGATTCCGAAATAGTAACGCACGATCGTTGTGATCTCCTGAATCAACTGTGTGACCTTATACGCATTATTGATGCTGCTTCCTTCGTCAAATTGGGCATTTACGATATGTAGAGCAATAAATCCAGCTTCATCATCCGGAAAAGCGATCTGCAAATGCTCAGTGATCATATCTAAACCCTTTTTTCCGATCTCATATTCGAGTTCATAAAAATTTTGTATCTCCCATAATAAAGAATTACGGATTTCAATACCTTCCCTCACACGCTCAGCCGCTGTATAAATGTGATCGGCAAGCGTTAAGATCACACTATCAGGAATCGCCTTTCCAAATTGAATCTTTGCCAGATCGATGATTTCCTTCGCAATTTCAATATATTGCATCGGAACATCTTTCAAAAGATTCTCTACCTGTGCTTTTCTGCCTTCTTCAAGAATGAACGTTTGATTGATCAGTGAAGAATCAATTTCCATTCCAGGCTTTTTTTTAAATGCGATTCCCTTCCCACACACGATCTTTTCTACTCCATTCTCAACAATGACAACAGAATTATTGGTTAAGACCCTCTTGATTACCATAGTTCCTCCTTTCCAATAAAAAAACCTATCTACACAAAAAACATTGTAGATAGGTTAAGCTTGACTGAACAATTACCATCCTAATCAACGAATTAATATTAACATGCCTTGCAAAGGAATACAAGCGCTTTCAACAAAAATCATCTATTATTCGCCATTTTTCTTCTGTAACAAACGCTCAAGACCATGTAACAGCACATATTCTGCATAAGTATCCATGCCGCAATACAAAAGCAACTGTTCCTTGATCTTTTTTCGTTCTTCCCTTGTGCATTGTTTCATGGCGCGATATTCTTTGACTGCATCCATTCCAAAAGAAATATCCAACTCCTGGTATGAATGATCTGAAAAAATAGGAAGCAATGTTTTTAGAGAATACATCCCATGCATTTTTACGTGATGGACGACTCCTGCAGAAAATAACAATGACAGATCGATCATCCGCTGACAAATAGAAGTTAACCGTTCTTCATATATAGGAAATTGTTCCGCCAATTGTATCAAGCGAAGCTTTTCAGCGCCTTCCATATTAAAAACCAGAATAGGTCCTTGCGACGGGAGATCACGCAGCAACTGTTCGATAAACGTGATCCGACAGTCTTCTTCTCCTAAAAATTCACGATGCAGCAACGGCGCATCAGGTTCAGTTTCAATATGCATGCTATACTGAAAACAAAGAACGTCAAATGGCCGCATACCTTCATAGGGAGGTATTGCATACGTATCCCATTCAAAATCCAGATATGTGATCGGATAAGTTATATTTTGTACAAGCCAAGTACGTAATGCGCATTCATCAAAAGCAAACCCTTGATTCTGAGCAGCGCGAATTTGGGCAAATTGGAATCGAAATCCCTCAACACGATCTAAATCTGCATCCTGCAATCGTTCAATTCCCTCCTCATACATTTCCAGCTTATGAGCAGATTGCTGCAGATACAAGATCGAATCATCAGGCAGCTGCTGTGGAAAGCATCGATCAAAATAACGACATTTCCCTTTACGCGTACAAACCTGACTTCGCACAATCAAAGGACAAGAACCTTGTGCAATACAGGATTCACAATTTGAACTCATCTCTCTCAGATCACGCATCAGTGGTGTAGTCAGCTCTCGAATCGTATGACGGAGTTTATTTTTTTGATTAAACAGTCGATCGCTCACTAGCAACAATTCTTTTATATTCAGATGCTCTTTTCGTATATAATCGGCATTAAGACACAGAATATACACATTTGCAACCGGTATCTGCAATGTCTGTAAGACAGTGAGCTGATCAGCGATCTTCTGCGCCTCACTTTCATGTGGATAACAACTACGATAACCAAAATAAACATCAAATCCCTGTGCTGTTCGGCGCATTAATGTGATCCGAATTCGAACACCTTGTGCTTCAAATCGGGCATTGACCAAAGCATCATATCTCTGTAACGCTTGTACTGCACGTGATCCTGCATCCCCTATTTTCCCTTCGTAATAGTTTTTCAGATCAAAATAACGGATAGCCAATTCTCCCATAGATGCACACGGATGCACAAAAGGAAAAAAAGTTAAAGGCTCATGCCGTGAACGCCATAATAAAGCTGCACATCGTTCATATTTTTGTAGATCGCTTAAATGAATCATTCCTATCACCCGTTTTCGAACTACATTATAGCATAGTTTATTACGTGCTCCTATAATGTGCCAACATTTGTTCGCATTCTTCACATAGTCGCTCTCTCATTTCTGCTGGTTCTAATAATTCTGCTTCTTTGCCCAGCTTTAGCATAAGCTCCATCAAACTGAAAGAACTCTCCATCCATGTTTCTACAAATAACGTCTGATCGTCCTGCCAATGTTGTCGACAGGAAACACCGATCGATTGTTCCGCCAAAGCTCTGGCTTTTGCACCATGAACAAGCAGTCGTGCAAAGATGAGTCGTTCTTTGATCAAGCCATTTTCACCAATGTATTTCCCAATCGCAAAATTTGGATCACGAGTAAACGTGCGCTCTTGAAGTTCAAATCCATACATGCGCTGATCACTAAAACGAAACAGACGATAATCATGTGCTTTTAAAGAATAGGCCAAACAATAACAAGCTCCCTGATAATATAATAATTCATAAGGATGAATAGAAATCGTATATGGTTTTGCATCATTCAATGGTCGATAAGTCAGCCGAACGCTAAACTGTCTGCTGATTGCAAATTGACAACGTTTTATATATTGTTGCTCTTGTTCACTGATATTCGGCAGATGAGAGAAAACATAAGTCCCACTTCCTTCGATGTCACTTCGCTCATTTGATAGCAGTTTGTCCAATGCGGATGCAAAAGCGTTCATATGCAGAAAATCTGGATGTTTTTGCAAGTAACCGCCTGCTTCCTGAAGTGCCTGTCTCTCTTCTTGCGTAAAGTTCAATGAAGGTAATAAGACATCTTCCTGCAGCTCATAACCTCCATAGCGTCCTCTTGTCTGCAAAATCATATAGCCAGCTGTTTCGAGTTCCTTTCGAAATTCAGGAATATTTCGCGGATTTGTCTCTAATGCTTCCGCTAGTTCACTAATCTTCATCCGACCGCGTACTTTTAACAACTGCAGCATTCTAATACAAAGTGCACTGCGATTCATCATTCCACCCTTTCTTCATTATATCAAGCGTGATAAGCGATAAAACGACTTGGATATAAACCGTATTGTGGTTTTGGTTCGTGCAGCACTGGAATAACACCGCGATATGCCAATGGCGCGATCATTTCACCAATACCTCGATCAAGTGCAAAACCAAGCGCTTCATCCACCTGACAAGCTCCCCCATCGATCAACTCATTGACCACATCCAAGTTACGGGTAAATACTGCATGCAGAAGAATTGGATAACCGTTGAAGATCCAACTGGGATCTGCTCCAAATCCAATCAATTCTTTTACCTTATCTGCATCTTCATTCCATACAGCATCTAATAATTCTTTTGCCAATCTTCTCTCCATCGTCATGTAGACACATCCTTTCTGATTACGTCTACACTATAGCATTTATTCCAACATCATTTATGTCACAATCTACTTTATCATGCTTTCCTTCAGTTTGCAAAAAAAGAAAAGGCATCGCCTCAATGTCATTAAGTTAAGATTAATGATGGATATAAGAGGTGCATAAAAATATG
>CBCTZR010000043.1:0-17076 GCA_965151435.1 uncultured Merdibacter sp.
TTATAGTCTAAGAGATATTGAAAAAGCCTGTAGAACGGATATCCGTTTCATGTTCTTGATGCTGGAGTCAACGCATTGCGTCAGCACATGCAAAGCGACGCCAGAGTTGCTGGGATCATCACCAAAGGCGGTGTTGCCTGCAATACAGTTCCAGACCAAGCAAGCTGTCGTTTCTATATTCGTGCAGCCAAAAGAGCCTATCTTGAAGAGCTGACCGAAAAGATCATCAATTGTGCCAAAGGAGCTGCATTGATGAGCGGAGCTAAATTAGAATATCACAATTTTGAGAATTCATATGATGAACTGATCTATCATGAAGGTTTACGTTCTTTGTTGAAAAAACATCTACAAGAATTAGGGGTAACCAATTTTGTTGCCCAAGATGCACAAGCCAGCGGTTCCAGCGATATTGGAAATGTCTCACAAGTATGTCCTTGCGTATACTGCGAGATCGATACCGGAGCGGATCCAAAAGTATATGCACATCAGGCAGAGTTCCTTCCCTACGTGCATGGAGAAGCAGCAGCCAACACTTTGCACATCGCAACAAAAGCCATGGCGCAAACTGCTCTCGATATCTTCTTAGATCCTACCTTATTACAGACAGACCATTAAAAGAAGAAAGGATAGTTTTCCACAACTGTCCTTTCTATGATCATAAAAAAAGGAAGCCACGCTTCCTTTCTTCATTAAATACCGTCTTCTGCTTCTACCTGTTCTACAGGTTTGAATTCATAACGCATTACCTGATCTTTACCAGTATTCAGCGCCATGTTTGTCAGCATTTCCAGCTCTTCAACGAACTGACGTCCCATGTTTACTTCAATTAACATCGGCAGGTTGCTACCTGCTACGATTTCAACGTTTCCGCGTGGATATCCACACATAACAGCAGTTTTAAATGGTGAACCACCAGCTAAATCTGAACAAACCAGGATGCCTTGGCATTCTTTCAATTCATCCATTGCTTTGTTCAATTTTTTCTCAAGGTCTTCTACGGAATCGCTTGCTTCAAAATCTACAGCGCGATAGTTCTGCAGATCCCCAGCGATCAATTCCAATGAACTTGTCAATCCACTTGCAAAATGTCCATGTCCAGTTACGATCAAACCTAACATTTTTCTTATACGCACACAGCTTCTTAGCGTGTGCTCTCCTTTCTCTTCAATCAATATTATTATAACTTAGTTTTACTTTTTTGTATATGGATGCAAAATAACACCTTTAACCACACGGTTTACTTCACCAGTAGGGCATGGATTATCCGGTGTGATTCCATAAGAAAGTGATTTAAATAATGCGATCATCTGTGCTGCCGTGATATAAGCAAATCCTAACAGCATGTTATCATGTTCATTTTCCATGTTGTAAGCAATCGTATAGTCTACCAAACTTGCAATTTCATCATCTTGCTTGTTCATAACAGCTAAGATCTTATTACCTTTGCGCTGTCCGCTCATCTCTTTGATCAGATCTACTTCATACTGACGTGTATACGCATCATCACTTACATATACAACCGTTAATGTTTCATCATTGATGATCGATTTTGGTCCATGACGGAATCCCATCGGAGAATCGAAGCATGTACAAACTTTACCGGCAGTCAGCTCTAACATTTTTAACTGAGATTCCTGTGCGATACCTTTCAACGCATTAGCACCTAAGTAAACGATACGGTTAAAATCATAACCTTCAATGATTGCGGATGCCTTGTTCCATCCTTCCGCTAACATTTTTTCAGATGCACAGATAACATCTTCAAATTCAGCTGCGATTTCATCGATACGATCCAAATTGAAGCAAAGTAATGTAGCTAACATCATATTTGAGAAACTGCTTGTCATAGCGAAACTCTGATCATGCGTTTCAGGAGTTAAATTGATCGCATAAGCATTATGGCGAGTTTCAGCAGCTTTTGAAAGTGCACCTTCATGGTTACAAGTAACGAACAAATGATAAACGTTTTCTCCGCACACTTCATCAGCAACGTTTACTGCTCCGACAGACTCTGGAGAATTTCCTGAACGTCCAAAGGATACCAATAACGTTGGACGAGTTTGAGAAAGATAATTCTCTGGTGTAGCTACGATATCTGTAGTTGCATAAGATTTTACTTTAAATCCATTTGTTTTGTTCAGATAAGAATACAATGCATTACCAACATATTCACTCGTACCAGCACCTGTTAAAATGATATCATAATCTTTTTTGTCCAATACGTTTGCAATAAAACTGCGAATTGCTTCTTTTTCGTTTTTAATCTGTGCAATCGTCTTCTTCCAAGTAGCCGGTTGCTGGTGAATCTCTGTAGCAGTAAAAATGCCATTCAGTGATTCCCAATTTGCGTTGTCTTTACCAAAAATCATCTTTAACATCTCCTTCTCATCAGTGGTAGTTCTGATGCCTCTTTACAGTTTCTATTATAGCGAATGTTTGCACTTTTTCAAACTTCCCACGATATCTTTGCTAAATTGTGCAAAAAGATAATTAATTTTGTATCGTTTCTTTTAATAAGGTCATTTGAAGCATCTTTATTTTGCTTTCTTTACCTGAATATAGCAGTTTTCCAACCACTTTTCGATGATGTTTTCCTTATTATAAGTGTTCATCTTGAACACCGCCCGATACACATATTCTTTTGTTGATGAACTGCTCTTGCACTCATCATGGATTGTAGTATAAAAAAGCGAAGCTTTTGCTTCGCAACTAGTCAGAGAGAGTGATTCCACATCGGTTTTCGCAACAATGCAAACGCATCTGCCGCATGCCGTACGTTACAGTTGTATAATTTGTTAAACAGCGCAATATTATTTAAACGCGCCATTAAATATGCTTCTCTTCGCGGAATAGCAAAAGGGAATACCTTTTCGATCTTCTCTTCTTTAGAAACGATCAGCTGTACCCCATTAACATCACGCGAAAGATAACTGATCATCTGTTTCAGCGCTGTCGAATCCAGATAGATGATCTCACTCACCTTCGCCTCATGATGTTCCAAGATATAAAGGCAATAGCCCTTCATCTCACCTTGCTCATAATAAAAGCATAGCTGTTCACCGCTTTCTTTGACCCTTTGTAACAAACGATCATAATACAGTGTATCACGCAGGAAGTAACCATCAAAATGCGCAATGAAGCGCTGATACAACGCTGCCATCTGTTCGCTGCTCCCCTGTGTCTGAACACGGTGATGCTTACTGCGTCGACAGTCGTTGCCTGCCAGTAAATAGCGTTTGCTCGTATGTATGCATTTAAATCCATAGCGCTCAAACAAGCGAGGATTCAATACATACATCAATGAAAACAACTGATTGTGACTTGCCTCATCCAGTGCCGCCTGCAATAATGAGCGCATATGATGACGACGACGATAATCCGGCAGCGTAGCAATCTGATCAAACACAGATACTTCCAAACGATAATTGCGAAACTGCATGGTAGCGACGATCATTTGTAATGTCGCGATCACCTTACCATCTTCTGCTATGTATAAGCAACGCGCAGGATCAAACCGCCGTTGAAAGGTCGTTTCCAACATACGTTGATGCATATTAGGATAAGCTGTTTCTAATAGATGAAATATTTCTGTCTCGCATTGCCAAGCTCCTCTATAAATCATTCTTTCACCTACTTTTCAGAATCTATCGTCTCTTCGCTGTACTCAACATCGATCACGTCTGGGCGATCATTCCCTTGATCTTGTTGCCTTGTCTGTGTATCCGAAGAAGAATGGTACTGATTATTGAAATAATTTCGATATTGTTTCCGTATGACATAGTTGCGATACAGACTATAGATAAAAATGACAAGAAATATTGGCAACAGATACGGAAGAACAGCAATAAATAAAGATCCGATGATAATCATGATCACCAATAAAATCAATACTTCCATATCTTTTCCTCACTTTCTATCGGTTATGTATATTATACGCTAAACAAGGCATAAAGAAAACAGTTTCCATAGAAACTGTCTCTTCCTCATCATTTCTTCACTTCGAGCAGAACTCCGCCAAATGCCGGTACGTCGACTTCGATCATATACGGCTTATTATTGCGGGATACACGTGCCGCATGACACTTCTGTGCAGGAGCATCTACGCTGCCTCCATAGCAGTTCCACTCCGTATTGAGCACTTCTTCATACGTACCTTTTTCCACCACGCCAAAGACTTCATGTTCATAGCGATTCGGTGAGAAGTTTAAAATCACGACAAAATCTTTATCCTTTCCTTTTCGTATATAGGAGAATAAGTTTTTATCCGCATTGTCCGCATCGATCCATTCAAAGCTCTCCCAGTTGTAATCATTCTCATACAGCGTTTTTTCCTTTAGGTAGAACTCACCGAGTTTTGCAAAATACTGATGGAATGCATCATGTGCCGGATAGCTCAACAAGAACCAGTCATTTTCTTTCGTTTCATCCCATTCGCGCCAATGTGCTAATTCATTGCCCATAAAGTTGAGCTTTTTCCCAGGATGCGTAAACATATAGAGATATAACGTACGCGCCTGCGCAAATTTCTGTTCATAGCTGCCCCACATCTTATTGACGATGGTCGCTTTGCCATGAACGACTTCATCATGGCTGAATTCCATCAAGAAACGCTCAGAATAGAAATAAGCCATTGAGAACGTAATATTGTTGTGATGCCACTTGCGATAAACCGGATCTTTTTTCAGATATTTCAACGTGTCGTTCATCCATCCCAGATCCCATTTATAGTCAAATCCAAGACCGCCCTCAAACGTGCTCTTTGTCACATTCGGGAAATCTGTAGAGTCTTCCGCAATCAACATGATCTTTCCCTGATAACGTTCATTCAACAAGAAATTCATGCGCTTCACAAAATTCAATGCACCTTCGTTTACACCTAACTGTTTATTTCCGTGCCAGAAGATCGCGTTGGAAATTGCATCCATGCGCAATCCGTCAAAATGATACACATCGATCCAGAAAGACGCTGCAGACATCAAGAAGGAACGCACTTCTTCTTTCCAGAGATCAAAGTTTGCCGTTCCCCACTGGCTGTCGGCATCATGCGCCTGCGGATATTCATATACAGGGGTGCCATCAAAGTATGACAGTGAAAAATCATCTTTGACAAAGTGCACCGGCACGAAGTCCATGATGACACCGATGTTCGCTTTATGTGCTTCGTTGACCAGATACATCAGATCATGACAGCTGCCAAAGCGGCTGGTCACAGAGAAATATCCGGAACACTGATAACCCCATGATCCATCAAATGGATATTCGCATAATGGCATGAGCTCAATATGCGTAAAATGATTCTCTCTCACATACTTGATCAATTTCTTTGCGATCTTGCGATAATTAACGAATGTCTCCTCTTCGCCTTTCATCCAAGAGCCGATATGTACCTCATAGATATTGACTGGCTGATCAAACCCTTTACTGCGTTTATTCAGCCAGGCTTCATCTTTCCACTGATCCCATGAGAGATCTTCGACGACGCTAGCAGTGTTTGGACGAAGTTCGCTGTAGAAGGCATAAGGATCCATCTTATCGACAACACGGCCTGTTGCCTGCGTAATGCGATATTTATAAGAATCGCCAACTTTCACTCCTTTGATGTATAGGCTCCAAGTTCCGCGTTCATCAATTTTGCGCATCTTGTTACCTTTGCACGCCCAGTCATCAAAGGATCCGATCACTTGGATCTGCTGTGCATGTGGGGCATAAACCGTAAAACGTACACCTTCCTTTTCTGGATGTGCACCATAAAAACGATAGGCCTCTAGTGAATTTCCTTCGTGATAATCTTTTAAATATTGTGCTTTCAAGAGAAAACTCCCCTTTCTTCTGTCTGCTACTTCTATTCTACTCTATTTTTTATAGAAAAACGATAGAATTTTATGATTTTGCCAACAGATTGTAATGGGTTACAGCAATTGATTCCCCAGATCGAGCAGTTACTCGAATTTCTTTCAAGGTTGGAGGAAACAAAGTACCATCTCATAACATAAACAGTTTTTTATCGTTGAACAACAGTCGTTTGCTGTTTGCCAGCTGTTGAATCTCAATGCTGTTTCCCTGCGATAAAAACTGATTCATCAGCTCAATTTCATCAACACTGGCATAAACGCTGTTTGCCAATTTTTTCTTCAAAGGATCATAGACCGTTTCCCCGATGTTCAGCTGTCGAATCGATAGTTGCTGGCACACGTGAATCCCAGAGCTGATCTGTTCGACAAGAAGAAGAAAATGGCGTTCCTCTCCATGTTTGCGCAAAAAAGCTAATCCCTCTTTCATAGGAAAGATCTCCAGATGCACATAGCGCGGTGTACAGGCATAAAGCAGTTGTTTCTTTAACGGATTCTCTAACAGCAGATCATCCAAGATACAGATCGTATCTGAATCTGTCGCCTTCAGCCAGGAGTGAATGATCTGCCCATGCACCAAGCGAAAATCGACGCGGACTTTCGTGATCATTTAAAATTCCTCGTCCACTGCAGACAAGCAAGGATGCTGTATCTGAATATAGGAATCCTGCTGTTGCTTCATATGTGCCTCATATTCTGCTCTTGTTCCTTGAAACAACAAAGCGTCAATGACCAAGGGCAGATTCATGCCGCTGATCAACAAATACCCTTTTTCCTGCATATGCTGGAAAAACTGATTGTTCACGCTACCGCCAAACAGATCGGTAAATACAACGCTCTCTTCATCGCAGTGCTGCGCGATCCTACGGATCTCTTCCGCTACATTTTGCGTATCCTCCACATAACAGTTGATGAATTCCGTGTTTTGTAATTGTTGTTCACCCAGTATGATCGATGCCGCGCTGTATACCCCCTGCGCCATCGTGCCATGACTTGCCAATACCACATGTTTGATCATACATTACTCCTCCTCATAGATATAGTTATATAAATACATAATTTCACTGATTGGCAGATCGACACAATAGCTTTCCAGAATATTTTGAAAGCTCTTCTTCACTGTGTGGATAAACTGCGCATTATGCAAAGAAAACTGACTGGAAACGTCTTCATCGCTCTGTATTTCGTTTTTTGTCACTAAACGCTCGACCAAAAAACAGATATGCATGTAAATACCGATCCTCGTTCGGGCATCGATACTCTTATTCAGCATCTGCGTCAAGCGCTCGACAGACTCTACGACCAGATCCATCAAATGCTTTGCATTTAAGATCGTCAACGTCTCCACGACATTTTCCAAAGTAAAATTCTTCACTAAATTCATATGAAATTCTTTGATCTGTTCCTTGCTCATATAGCGATCAAGAACAGAATTGACCTGTTCGACGTCCTGCATATACATCATATCTTCCAAAGAAACGCAAGGAACAAAATCAATCGCCAATACATCCGGTTTAACCAATAAGGCCACATCATACTCTTTGAAAACAAGGGAGCGTTCCCTCTTTTCCTTGAGCTGTTCAAAATCGTATTCGATGATCGCAAACGGATTATCGGAAGGGATGCTGTTTTGAAAAAGCTGTGCGATCTTCGAAGTCGTCCGCTGTCCCAGATTGCTCGTGACCACGATTGCTTTCTTCTTATGCTGCGGCTGAACGATCCGATATTCAAACTGAATATTTTTAACAGTCTGATCCAGAATATCAAAAAAATTCTGGTTGTTTTTGATCCGCTCTCCTACATCGAGTGCTACAGAAGTAGAGATGTTGTTGATGATTCCATACGTGATCTCATGATGCTTTTCCAAATACTGCGGGATTTCATTTAATGATCCCATGTCCACCAAGATGATCACATGACTGTAAATATTATTGAATTCCAGATAATCGTTGACTTTTTCTACGATATCGAACACGGACATGTTCAAAGGCATATCCAAAGCGGTAAAGATCTTTCTCCCCAGTAAGAAATTCGCCGTATCGCAGATCGAAGTGGCCGTAGATGCCCCATGGCTGATGATCAGCGCACCCATCAGATTTTGTTGTCGCCCTTTATTGAAGATTTCATAACTGATCGTGATCAACAAAGCCATAAACGGTGAAAACCGCAGATTTAGTTTTTGTGTGAGCTGATTGAGATAATTTGCAGCGATCGCATAGGAATTCGGGTAATAATTTTTCACCTGTTTGATCATCTGCATGACTGCTTGTGACTCATCGATTTTTTGAAATGTATGCAGCTCTTCCGACAGACCGTAGAGATCATAGAACTCCTTGATCAGATAAGGAAAGCCCGGCGGTAAAAAGACGTGTAACGTATCTTCGAAATCCATGGTGATGTTGGAGATGACCTGAAGAGGAACGGTATGCTTCATCTCTTCATAATAATACGTGCCTAGCTGCTCATCGATATGCGTGCGCAGCATATAAAATATATTGTCTGCAGCATAAGCAATCTCATTTTCCTTTTCAAAATCCTCTGTTTCCAACAGATTCATTATTTTTTTAGATAGTGTAAAAAATGGAAAATCACAGGCATGTACATTCATTTCCATGATCTTCAACGAATGTTCTTTACGACCGTTTTTCAAGATGCGGCTGATCAATTCTGAATTTACTTCATTTGGTAAATGTTCGACGTGAAGACAGATCTCTTCTTTTTCGATATCTGCACGATACGCATTTGCCACACTTTGACAGATGATGCGGTTCAGCGTCGAAATGTTCACTTCATGCGTCAGTTCTTCAAGGATCTCAAACGCTTTGGAAGAGATAATGCTCGTCTTTTTAAGCTTTTGAACTTCTCTTTGCAACAGCGTGATCAAGATCGATTGACGTTCTTGCAAAGATCGTTTTGCCAAGGAAGGGATGCGGGCAACGACCGACATCCGTTCTTCCAATACCGGATAATACAGATTGAATTCCGCATCATTTACAGCGATGATAAAGTTGAAGGAATGCTCCTGCTCCTTTAATTTTCGCAGTTCTTCCACAAAGCGCACCGTTTGTTCCAACGTCGTATCCAAGAACGAATGAAAATAAAACAAGATCGGATCATGTGCTTTTAACAGCTGTTTTACATGGGTCAACAATGCAGCTATCGAGCCATGATCCGTCATGGCGATCTTTTTCATCTGCCATTTGGAGGACAGACGGTTTTTGCGTTGATCATAAGTGATCAATTTTTGGATCAGATATTTTTTACCTGATCCATTTTGCCCGCAAAGCAGGATGGGTAAACCGTGATCCGGATACAGCAATCCAGTCTGAATGTGTGAGATCGCATAGATCAAGCTTCCGCTAAAACCGATGATATCATTTTCTTCTTTTACATTTTGATACCACTCTTTATAGATATCCACATCTTCAAACGTAGGATCGCTAATGATCACATGCAGTTCCATGGCTAATTGTTGCGCAGACAGATAGAGCACTGGGCGAGAGATGATCTTGATGACTCTTTTCTCTTTATGCAATTCATTCAGATATTGACTTGCCAAGGTACGGCTGATATGCAATCGATTCGCGATCACTTCGGTCGTATTCTCCCAAAAAGCATTGGAAAAGGGATCATTTACTCCCTTTTCATCTAGATATCGTAAAATGGTCCCTTTTGTATCCATCATCCTTCACCTCATTGATGTTTCTTATCGATTATTAAATTTTAGACTTCATCATCTCATCAAAATCCGGATAAGATGATCTGCTCAAATCGATTTCCTTGTATCTGGAAATGTTCCAGCTGCTGATATGTACAAGTATATTATACAAAATACAAGAGAAATATTCATTTACAAATGTATGAAAGCTGCAGCCTTCCATCTGTGGGATCGGCTGGTTTGAAAAATAGTACACATGGCCGATATGATTTTTCAAAAACTTCGTCAATTTGATCGTCCTCTCGCTCAGCGCTCCATTTGGATCAAAGACAAAGACGACATCACTGCTTTGGATCCCGATGTAAGGACCATGCATGAACTCTTCTAACTCAAAGCCGGCACTTGGCACGCGTACTGTTTCGGTATATTTGGTCTCAAACTCCCGAGCGCTTCCATAACAAGCGCCATAGCTGATACACAGGAAGCGATTAGCACCATACAGCACATCCTTTGTTTGTGCAAACCATTCATCACACACCTGAATGATCTTTGGCAGTTCGTCAATCATCGCCTCAATCTCTTCGATATACTGTGCTTTCTTAGAAGAATCGATCTGTTTGCGTTGCTGCGCAAGCGTCAGTGCACTCAGCCATAAAAAGAGGATGGTTGATGCAACACCAGCTGTGACAAATGGCATCTCTTCATACATGCCTAGCAATAACACGTGTTTTGCCTGCTTGGCAATCGGGCTTTCAGGATCTGAAGTGATCGCAAAGACGAGGTGTTCCTTTTGCAGATCTTCGATCAGCGCTAGTGTGGATGCGCTATGTCCTCCCTGGGAGATCGCAAAATACAAAGAATGCTCGTTATACCCTTTTTCATAATTCAGAGCAAGGGAAGGTTCTTTGATTTCGACCGTCACCTCTAACAGCTTGGAAAGAAATGGCTTTGCCGCATAAGCAGCGTTCGCGCTGGAGCCTGTCGCATAGATCACGATCGTATCGAAAGCAGTATCCACGCTGTTTAAGGCTTTGGCGTTCTCTAAGAATCCTTCCATCACCTCACGCAGCAGCATTGGCTCTCGCTCTACGTAATAGCGCATATCTTGATGCAACATGTTATGCTCCTAACCAACCGAAATAGGCACCAACGATGCCGATGATCGCGATCAACAGGATGATATATTGGGAACGGATATTCTTTTTGACCAGATAATAACATCCGAATACACCTAATAACGGCAATAAGTTTGGAACGATCGTATCAGCAAGCTGAGAGATGGTCTGGGCTTCTTCACCGCTGCCGATCGCAATCGGCACCGTTAAATATACCCAAGAACCAGCCATCGCACCAATGACACATAATCCGACGATGGACGCACCAAATGTTAGCTTTGTCATCAGATTGTTCTGAATCTTATCGACGAAGTTTTCTCCCAAACGGAAGCTATATACCAAGCCAAACCAACGAATCAACAATGCCGGAACGTTAAACGTCAATAAGAATAAGATCGGTCCTAAAATATTGCCTTGCTGAGACAACGGGATGGCGATTGCCGTAGCGATCACGCGCAGCGTGCCCCAGAACAAGGAATCACCGATACCGCTCAATGGTCCCATCAATGCGACTTTGATATTGCTGATCGCACTGCCATCGATCTTCGAAAGGTCTTTTGCTTTTGCTTCTTCCATCGCTAAGGCGATACCCATTGGAATCGTACACAGATAGGGCGTGATATTGAAGAATTCCAGATGACGCTGATATGCTTCGATCTGATCCTCTTTCTTATCATAAAGCTTTTGGATCATCGGCAACATCGCATAAGAAAATCCTAAGTTCTGCTGTTTTACATAGTTCCAGGACCATTCCAAAGGAAGTGAACGAAGAAAAGTTCTCCGCAAATCCTGTTTCGTGATCATTTCTGTATTAGAATTCTTCTGTGTCATAATTGATCTCCTCCTTTTCCTTTTCACTTGTTGCTACTGGCATAAATCCTTTCGGATAAACAAATCCGGTCAATACTAATGCAAAGAATAGACCAAAGAACGCAACTGCAGTCAATGATAAGTTCAGATAAACGACCATTGCAAATCCTACGAATAGAAAGATCGCACTCTGTTTGCTCAACAACGGCTTCATCAAGAGAGCCAGACCATAAGCAGGCAAGATACCCGTCGCAATGCTCAAACCATCCATCACAAAGCCCGGAATCGCATCCAGCAGGCTCTGTACGGCATCCGCACCAAAATAGAAGCCTAATCCAACTGGTAACATCTGTGATAACAAGCAATAGACAAAACCAGCGGCAATCGACATAAAGGCGATTTTTTTCGCATTTCCTTGCGCTGCCCCATCATCTGCAGCACTGACAAAGAATGGATAGATGAATACGTGTACCAAGTTTTTCAAGATCAGAACTAACGTTGCGATCGGCAATGCTAAAGTGATCGCTATTTCTGCACCAGCACCTGTACTGATTGCAAATGCGATACCTAGGATCGTTCCGGTCACCATATCTGGCGGTAATGCCGCACCGATGGAAAACGAACCGATAAAAGCCAGTTCCAGGATTGCTCCAATGGTAATCCCTGCATACAGATCCCCCATGACCAAGCCGACCATCGGACCGGTAACGATTGGACGTGCAAGCATGCTACCTCCTAAGAAATAATCCAAATTGGAACAAAGCGCAACTAATGCAAGAAGAATTGCTGTTAACATCGTATTCATATTCATACCTCCCATTTCTTGTTGACGACGATGCGCGTATCACTTGGAACCATACGACATTCGATTTCAATTCCTTTTCTCATCATGTCTTTCAGATCTTCTACGTTCTTTTGTGTCAAGTTCACTTGTGGAAAATACGCCTTGGTATCCTTTCCTGCCAAAGTTCCCCCTAGATTGACACTGCGAATTTCTTCAACCTGAGCCGATAATCGTACGAGTTCTTCAATACTGCCAAGAATAATAAACATATGATACTTATCCGTAACACCGGATTGAATTGCCTTGATCGCATCATCGACCGACTTCATCACCAATTTCTTATCTGCCGGTTTTACCATGCGCAATGCATTCTTTTTGGTTTCACTTTCTGCTACGGAATCGCTAACCACGAAAATCGTGTCACATTCCACAGACTTCATCCAAGAATAAATGACTTGTCCATGCAGCAGTCGGTGATCCACTCTTACAAACGAAATCATAATCTTTCTCCTCTCTGTTTCTTTACCTTCATTATAAATATTTTTTCATCATTGATTTTCTGACAGACATTCTTCGACACTAACAAAAAGAAAGCGCCGACTTTCGTCACAATTTCCGAAAATCAGCACTTTTATTTTTATATGTCAAATACTGCGGTTATTAATCCATCTCCAAAGCACCTGTATACAACTGATAATATACACCTTTTTTCGCCAATAGACTTTCATGGTTGCCACGCTCGATGATGCGCCCTTGATCGAGGACCATGATCACATCTGAATTTTTGATTGTTGAGAGTCGGTGAGCAATGACAAAAGTCGTTCTTCCGCTCATCAGTTTATCCATGCCATCCTGTACCATTTTCTCCGTACGGGAGTCAATCGAACTGGTTGCTTCATCTAAGATCAGCACTGGCGCATTTGCCAATGCGGCACGTGCAATCGACAATAGCTGGCGCTGTCCCTGAGACAGAGAAGTACCATCACCGCTCAAATACGTATCATACCCATGTTCCAAGTGTCGGATAAACTCATGGGCGTTCGCCAGTTTTGCGGCAGCGATTACTTCCTCATCACTGGCTTCTGGTTTTCCATAACGGATATTATCACGGATCGTTCCGGAGAACAGATGTGTATCCTGCAAGACGATACCAAGCGACTTTCGCAAAGAAGCTTTTTTGATCAGTTTGATGTCGATTCCATCGTAAGTGATCGACCCTTTCTGAATATCATAGAAACGATTGATCAAGTTGGTAATCGTCGTCTTTCCTGCTCCGGTCGCACCAACAAACGCAATCTTCTGCCCTGGCTTGGCGTATAATTCGATATCATGCAAAACGGTTTTATTAGGAACATAGCCAAAAGTGACATCATGGAAGAGCACTTCACCTTGCAATGGTACATATTCCACAGTACCGTTGGAACGTGGATGTCGCCATGCCCATTTGTTCGTATATTCTTGTGTTTCAACGATCTGTCCATTTTCGTCTTCTTTATAACGCGTTAAAGTAACCGTACCACCATCTACCTCAATTTCTTCATCCATCAATGCAAAGATACGTTCTGCACCGGCCATGGCCATGGCAACAGCATTCATCTGCATGGAAATATTGGAGATCGGCTGATTGAACGAACGATTCAGCTGCAAGAAGCTCGCAAGGCCGCCCAAGGTCAAGCCAGTCCATCCGCCAATCGCAAGAACACCGCCAATCAAGGTGGAAAGCACATAGGAGATATTACCGATGTTAGCGATGACTGGCATTAAGATGCTCGCATACGTGTTCGCTTTATAACTACTTTCGAAGAGATCTTCATTGATCTTATTGAAATCATCGATCGCTTCTTGTTCATGCGTAAACACCTTGATGACTTTAGAACCTTCCATCATCTCTTCAATATAACCATTTTCACGTCCTAAATTCTCCTGTTGCTTTTTGAAATTGTGCGCAGATCGTCCGCCGATCTTAGCTGCAACGCGCAACATGATAAACACCATCGCAAAAGAGATGATCGCTAAAGGAGGTGAGATCACGATCATAGAGATTCCAACAAACAAGACATTGAATCCAGCCTGTAAACTTTGTGGGATGCTCTGTGTAATGACCTGACGAAGCGTATCGGTATCATTGGTATAAACACTCATGATATCGCCATGAGGATGTGTATCAAAATACGCAATCGGCAATTGCTCCATATGTGCAAACAAGTCATCACGAACATGACGAAGCGTTCCCTGACCGACATTGACCAAGATGCGGTTGTATAAGAATGCGGAGAATACACCCATGAGGAATACACACATCATCAGCGTCAAGACATGGAGTAAAGGCGCAAAATCCGGTGCAGCACTTTGTGTCAGCGGCGTAATATAATCATCGATCAATACACGTACGAATAAGGAAACTGACACATTGGCCACACTGCACAAAATGATCAATACTAGAGTGATCAGACAGGAGAATTTGTAATGACGAAGCACATAACGCAATAGACGTGCCAATACCTTAAAATCTAAATGTCGTTTATTCATCGTCATCCGCTCCTTTCTTCTGTGTTTCATAGACTTCTTGATAGATCGCATTGCTCTTCAACAATTCTTCATGCGTACCGATGCCATCGATCACTCCATCATTGAGAACGATGATACGATCTGCATCTTCGATCGATGAGATACGTTGTGAGATGATCAATTTGGTCGTATCAGGAATATCTTCACGGAAAGCCTTACGAATCAAAGCATCTGTCTTTGTATCGACAGCGCTCGTTGAATCATCCAGAATCAAGATCTTCGGTTTCTTCAACAATGCTCTGGCAATGCATAGGCGCTGTTTCTGACCGCCAGAAACGTTACTGCCGCCTTGTTCAATATACGTATCGTAACCTTCTGGGAAGCGCGCGATAAACTCATCCGCTTGTGCCAGCTGACAAGCTTTGATCATTTCTTCATCTGTTGCTTGATCATTGCCCCAACGCAGGTTATCTTTGATCGTTCCGGAGAACAGTACATTTTTCTGCAATACCATTGCCACTTGATTACGCAGCGTATCCAAATCATATTCTTTTACATTGCGTCCACCAACATAAACAGCACCCTGTTGTACGTCATACAGACGTGGAATCAACTGCACCAACGTCGATTTTGCACTACCGGTACCACCTAAGATACCGATCGTCTCACCGCTTGCGATATCCAGATTGATATGACGTAATACCGCATCCTCACTGTTTTTATCAAATTCATGCGTATAATAGCTGAATGATACATCTTCAAAACGAATTGAGCCATCTTCGATCTCATAAACAGGCTGTGCCGGATTATGAATATCGCTGGTCTCTTCCAAGACTTCAATGATACGTTTTGCAGACGCTGTTGACATTGACACCATGACAAAGACCATGGATAACATCATCAAGCTCATCAACAGCTGCATCGTGTACGTAAACATGCTCATCAATTCACCCGTTGTCAATGATCCGGCAACGACAAACTGCGCACCGAACCAACCGATTGCCATGATGCAGGCATACATTGCCAGCTGCATCATCGGTGAGTTCATAACGAGTACTTTTTCTGCCTTACAAAACATCTCATATAATTTTTCAGAAGCACCTTTGAATTTCTCCGTCTCTACGTCTTCTTTTACGTATGCCTTTACGACGCGCATATTGGTAATGTTCTCCTGTACGCTGGCATTGAGATCATCGTATTTGCGGAATACCTTGCGGAAAACCGGATAAGACAGCAGCGTGATCAACGTAAGGGCAACCCCTAAAAACAACAGTGCATATAAGAAATAGATCGCAAGTCCGGCATGGATGGAAAATGTCATGATCATCGCTAGGATCAGCATCATCGGTGCACGCACACACATACGCAAGATCATCATATAAGCATTCTGCACGTTGGTCGTATCGGTCATCAGACGTGTGATCAGACCTGCCGTCGAATAACGATCGACATTGTGAAAAGAAAAACGCTGAATATTTTCAAACATCGCACGGCGTAGATTCTTCACAAATCCAGCCGACGCATAGGAAGCACACTTTGCGCTCATCGCTCCGCAAGCTAAAGAGAGGAAAGCGACAACAAGCATCACAAACCCCATGATGACCGCAACTTTCATATCTCCCTTCATAACTCCATTATCGATGATATACGCCATCAAAACTGGTAATGCCAGCTCCAAGCCGACTTCACCGATCATAAATAAAGGCGCTTTGATCGAAGCGGCCTTATATTCTTTTAATTCCTGAAGCAACCGTTTCATTGAATGACCTCCCCTTCCGTTGAAATATTGCTTAGTAAACGCAACAACAAAGAACGAATCTCACTCAGTTCTTCTTCACTGAATCCCTGATACAATTTCTCTTCCATCGCCTTAAAATTGCGTTCTAGCTGTTTTGCGCACTGATAAGCCTTTTCATCCAAGACGATCTGTTTATAGCGATGATCTTTCTGACTCGCCTCATAATGCAGATATCCTTTATCTTCTAAGCGTTTCAGTACTCCTGTGATAGTTGGTTTGCTAAGATGAAAACAATGTTCTAGATCTCGTGGATTGATCTCTTTTCCTTCATGTCGAATCAGGAACACCAAGATGCGCACCTGCAGTGAAGAAAGCAGAAATTCTTCATTGCGTCGGTCAAGATCTTTGCGAATCCGAATATCGATCATTCTTAACAAATTACTGATTTTCAAATTCTCCTCCATCCATTCACCTCCAGCAATTAGTTAGCCAACTAATTAGCACATTAACAATTATAATAAGAACAAATTTACTGTCAAGACAAAAATGATCATTTTCGAATAAAAACCACGCCAAAATGACGTGGTTTTCTCTGCGGCTATAAGCCTGTGTTA
>CBCTZR010000044.1:0-16952 GCA_965151435.1 uncultured Merdibacter sp.
AAAGACTAAAATCTACTTCTCACTATTTAAAGTGGAAATAAACTTTTCACTTCAGAACTTACGTATTCTCAAAGAGAATGGAGTACAAGAATTTTTACGCCAACAAGAAGAAAAGTATCGATGTGATCAATGTGGCAAGCTCAAAACAGTGCATCAAGATGATTGTTTGCACTGTAAATTGCAAAAGAATAGAAAGAGTGAAACGCTACAACGGGATTCTTTATTGTTAAGAAAATATCAGACTTTACTACAAGAAACCCAGATGATTGAGAGTTATCAAGCTTTTCTTCGTTTATTTCATAGGATTCATCAATCTTTGATGAAAGAAATTCCTAATTTTCAATTTCAAAAACAGGTCATTGAGAATGGGATGAACTACTCTTATTTTCAATTAAGCGATGCACAGTTAAAGCAATGTGGATTAAAAATTGTGGTTGTTTTTTTACATAAAGAGTGCCGTTTTGAAGTGTGGTTATCAGGCTACAATAGGAAGCACCAAAAATACTACCATTCTATGCTGCAAACATTATCTTTTGATTATTCTTTTAGTGTGGATCCAAATCATCAGGATTATATTCTTAAAGTTTGTTTGCCTGATTCACTTTCTTGTTTGCAAGAAGATCAATTGATTCTTCGTATCAAAGAAGTGATTCAAAAGATGGAAATGGATATTATGCCGATGATAGACCATTGGAATATTCAATAGCGTTATTGATGATAAATTGGCTATGAACAAAAAGGATTGGGTAGGATTTCTTATGGAAAAGTATCAAAGGATCAAAAAAGAATTTGAAAAATGGGGAAATCAAGAGAACGCTGTTAAAATGGCAAGGTATATGCGAAATCAGTTTTGCTTTTATGGATTGTTAGCATTAAAACGTAAAGAGATTTATAAAGAATTTCTGAAAGAAGAAAAGAAGTCAAAAGTGATTGACTGGGATTTTTTGGATCAGTGTTACGCAGATGAACACAGGGAATTTCAATACTTGGTTTGTGATTATCTTCTGACAATGCATGATTTTGTTTGTTTTGAAGATATTTTGAAAATTCAACATTATATTCAGACGAAAGAGTGGTGGGATACGATCGATTCTTTGGACCGGGTGATTGGCAATCTCGGTTTAAAAGATGAGCGAATCAATGATTTGATGCTCGCGTGGGTGGATGAGGAAGACATCTGGTTACGAAGAATTGCCATTGACCATCAACTAGGAAGAAAAATGAGAACAAATGAACGTTTGTTGGAAAGAATTCTCATCAAAAATTTGGGTAGCAAAGAGTTTTTTATCAACAAAGCCATCGGCTGGGCATTAAGAGATTATTCGCGAACAAATCCGGAATGGGTACGTGAATTTATTCAAAAATATGGAGAAGACATGAGCACCTTAAGTGTTAAAGAAGCTAGCAAGTATCTTGATGAGCATATAAGGAACCGGTAAACAATGAAAAAGGAAGGTGCAGCATAAACAGAAACAGAGATCCAATCAAACTAGGATGATTGAATCTCTGTTTTCTATTTATTCTTTAATGGCATCTTCCATGCCTCATGATCTGTATGCAGTAATTGTTTTGATATTGTAGATAAAGGTTTTCCTAAAAATTCTTGATATATGTGTTGAATTGCTGGATTTTCATGAGAGCAGCGTATTTTTCCATTATGATCTAATTGATACAACAGCTGTGAACGGTCAAACGCTAATTCTTCTCCTTCGTGAATTGGTTGACCGCCTCCGCCGCTACATCCGCCAGGACAAGCCATGACTTCAATAAAATCATAAGCTACTTCCTTTCTGCGCAAAGCTTGCAATAGTTTTCGCGTATTACCTAATCCGTTGACGATGGCGCAACGAATGATTTGATTTTCCAGTTGGAAAGAAGCTTCTTTCCATCCCTCTATTCCTCGGACACTTGAAAAAGCATCTGGATCAGCGTTTTTATTCGTGATGAAATAATATGCACTACGCAAGGCGGCTTCCATGACACCGCCGCTGGCTCCAAAGATGACACCAGCACCGCTGGCATTTCCCAAAGGATCATCTAATGGGACATTTTGTAAATAATGAACATCGATATGCTCTGCTTTGATCATGCGGACAATTTCTCGTGTTGTTAGAACAAGATCGACATCACGGTTTTCGTTATACTCCATTGTAGGAAGGTCAATCTCTTGCTTTTTTGCAACACATGGCATAATGGAAATCATATAAATGTTTTTTGGATCAACACCTATTCTCTTCGCAAACCAAGTTTTGCAAATGGCGCCAAACATCTGCTGGGGAGACTTCGCCGTGGATAAGAGTGGGACCATATCAGGATATTGCGATTTGATGAATCGCACCCATCCAGGACAACAGGAGGTGAACATCGGTAGTTTTTCTCCTGTTTTCAAACGCTTGATAAATTCATTGGCTTCCTCAATGATCGTCAGATCTGCTCCAAAGTTTGTATCAAACACATAGTCAGCACCCATTTTTCGTAAAGCATCTCCTAACTTTCCTACTGTGGCTTCTTCACGAGTTAGGCCAAGAGATTCAGCCCATGATGCACGAACGGCTGGTGCGATCTGAACGACAGTGATCAAATTTGGATTGCTGAATGCATCAAAAGCGCGTTCGCTGTCTTCTCTCACATGTAAGGCATTGACTGGACAATGCGTAATACACTGTCCGCATAAACTGCACTCGGATTCTTCGATATTTCGATTGAAGGATACATTTACGCTGGTACGTGATCCCGTTTTCTGAACGTCCCAAATCTGTAGATCCTGTATCTTATCGCATATTTGGATGCAGCGCATGCATTTGATGCATTTGTTGCTCTCACGAATCAATGGGAATTCTTTGTTCCATGGAGTATACGTAACTTTCTTCTCATAAGGAAGAGAGGTGATACCAAGATCATTACTAATTTTTTGCAGTTCACAGTTACCGCTTCGTGAACAGTATGCACATTCGCAATCGTGTTGCGATAACAATAACTGTACATTGCATTTCCGTGTCCAGCGTACTTTAGGAGAATTCGTATAGATGACCATTCCATCTTGTACCTGAGTGTTACATGCGGTGATCAACTGCTCTTTTCCTTCCAATTCTACTACGCAGATGCGGCAGGCTCCGATTTCATTAATTCCTTTTAGATAACATAAATGTGGTATATCGATGTGCGCTTGTTTGGCAGCTTCCAGAATGGTTTGTTTTTCATCTAGTGTGATTGTTTGATGATCAATCGTGATCGTTACCATTTTGTCGTTCTACCTCCTTTAAACACACCGAAGCCGAAGTGATCACAGCGTAAGCATCTTCCGCATTCCTGTTTGACCTCTTGCTGGCTCATTCCATATTCGATCAAATCAAAATCATTTGTTCGCTGTGTCGTCTCTCTTTCTTTCAACTGAATGCGCCCGCATTGTGGACGATCAGCATAATTTGCACTAGGTATCTCTACATCACATTCAATGATATGGTGATAGCCTAAATATTCGTCGATATTTGCAGCAGCAACTTTACCTGCAGCGATTGCGCGAATAACAGTTGCAGGACCGCTTACGCAGTCTCCGCCGGCAAAGATACCGGCTTTGTTTTCGACACCAGAAGAATCTAAAGCATCAATTGCGCCATGGCGAATTGGCACGCCTTCTTCGGCAAAATGCTGAGATTCAATTCCTTGTCCGATGGCAACGACGACGATATCGCAAGGAAGCCGTTTCTCCTCAATGGTCGCTGGTATTGGTGAAGGTCTTCCGCCTCGATAAGAGGAGATGATCTGTGGTTGAACCCATAAGGCAGATACGCATTCTTCCTCATCTAATTCAATACGTTTCGGAGCTTGTAACGCAAGGAGCTCACACCCTTCCGCTAAGGCACCTTCCACTTCTTCTGGCAAAGCAGTCATATCTTCTTTTCTTCTTCGATAGGCAATGCCAACATAGCTCGCACCTAGACGCAAAGAACTTCTCGCTGCATCCATTGCTACATTACCACCACCGATGACCAATACTCGTTTTCCTTTGAAATCTGGCATATGATCATCGCCGATCTCACGTAACATCGTAACAGCCGAAATGACATTTTTTCCATCTTCGCCAGGAATTCCTACTTTTTTATCTGTCTGTGCACCGATAGCCAAATAAACCGCATCATATTCTTTATCCAGTTGAGCTAAAGTGATCTCTTTTCCAACATCAATTTCAGTATGCACTTGAATACCTGTCGATAAGATAACGTTGATCTCTTCATCTAAGCGTTCTCTTGGTAAACGATAATTCGGAATGCCATAACGCAACATACCACCAAGTTGTTTCCGTTTCTCGAAGATGACACTTTGATGTCCCATCAATTGCAGATAATAGGCAGCGCTGAGACCTCCGGGGCCTCCACCGACAATTGCGATACGTTTACCGGTTGATACAGCACAAGCGGCAGGTTCCACATTGCCAGCATGATCAACAGCATAACGCTTGATTCCTCGGATGTTGATCGAATCATCTAACATATTTCTGCGGCAACGTGCTTCACAAGGATGTTCACAAATAAAAGCACAGACGGCAGGAAACGGATTATCTTTGCGTATCAGTCGAACTGCATCCGCATTTCTTCCTTCTTTGACCAAAGCGATGTAACCGGGAATATCTACATTAGCTGGGCACATGGAAACGCATGGGACCGGCTGGTTTAAACTAGCCGTACAACGTCCATGTAGGATATGCTCTTCATAATCATCACGAAATCCTCGTACGCCTTTTAACACCATTTCAGCAGCTTCATAACCAATAGCGCAATCAGCGCTCCAAGCAATATTTTGCGCAGTTTTTTCTATTAGATCGATGGTAGATAATGAAGCCCTTCCTTCTAACACATCTTCTAATAATAGTTGTAATTGTCCAAGTCCTACGCGACAAGGTACACATTTCCCACATGTTTGGGCATGACAGAGCTTTAAAAAGGCGCTTGCCATATCAACTGGGCATAATCCAGGTGGGCTGGCAATGATTCTTCGTTCAAGATCTTTATACAGATCTTCTATGACCCGCTGCGCCTGAGTAGCGGTCATGATCGTTAGTCTACTCATTCCATTCCTCCATGATTGTATTATATGAAAATGATTCTAGCTAACTTCAATATAACATAAAAAAATGAATTTGTGAAAAAAATCAAATGATTCGATATAAAGCAAAAAATCAAATGATTCGATATAAAGCATAAAACGGAAGAAAATGCGGGTGAAAGAAGTTATATCACTGTGTTATTAGTAAAAATCAAACAAAATCGAGAAGTTTTGGTAATAAATCGACAATTCAATAAAAGGGCAAATCTATATTAGTATTAAATCGATCTTTAAAATAAATGTCGATTTAATACTAATAAATGATATTGAGAGTAGAAATATTGGATGTTTAAATAAAAATATGAAAGCGTTTAAATACGATGAAAGGAGAAGAATGAGAGAAATGAAAGGACAAAAACAACTTTTAGCTATTTTAAGTGCTTCAATGCTATTACCTACGATCCCAGGGATGGCGATAACAACAATGGCAAAAGGACAGCCTAATGTTCACTTGATGAATGAAACTGGGAAAAAAGACACTTCCAGTGAATCATATGAGGATGTAATATCCTATTATAAGGATGAATTATTGGGAAATATGGCAGGATTGGAGAATGATGCTGATCTTCAGTCTGTGGTAAAAAAACTGGATGCTAAAGCAAAAGGATATCTGGATACGATGCTAGATCCATCCAGCACTGAACATCTCTGGGATGATCAAGCATATAATGATGCGGAAACTGGAGCAAAAGCCACTGAAAGCCTGGACCGTTTGAAAATGATCGCCATTCAGATTAACGAACCAACATCTGAATTCTATCAGGATGAAGATGCAAAGGCACAAGTGATAGAGGCATTGCGTTTTATCTTGGACAAAAAATATGGACCAGATACAGTGAAAACATCTTCTAACTGGTGGGATTGGGAGATTGGTGCTCCTAAATCATTAGTAGATACGGCAATCTTGTTGTATGATGATCTCGATGAAGAAATGATCAATGATATTACCGCTACGGTAGATCGCTTTGTTCCAAAAGCAAATTATCGATTGCACTCTTCTTTAAAGGAGACGGGAGCAAATTTAATTGACAAGGTAGCAATTGTCATTAAACGTGCAGCATTGGATGGTAATGAGGAACGTTTGGCACATGCGAAAGAATGTATGGCACCACTTTTCTCTTATTCTTCTTCTGGTGACGGGTATTATCCGGATGGCAGTTTCATTCAACATGGAAACATTCCATACAACGGTTCCTATGGCTATGTATTGTTGAATGAATTGACCAATTGTATCATCATGTTAAATTATACGGACTATGCAATTGATGAAGAAGATATAGCCTTCTATGAGAATACATTGATCAATCATTATCTACCATTCATGTCTTATGGCGGAAATATGGTAGACAGTGTACGTGGTCGTGCGGTATCCCGTAAATCGCAACAAGGTGATACGATGGGTATGCAGACCATGGGTGTACTTTTACAATATGCCGATACAGCAGCAAGCGAAGAAACAAAGAAGGAAATCTATACCTCTCTAAAACCGATCGCTGAACAGAAATTCGCATCGGAAGAGCAGACAGAAGATTTTTCTTTACTAGCGTATGCGGATTATATTCGTGTGAAAAATTTGGCTGAAGCAGATGACATAGAAGATGCGATGGAACGTAATTCCTATAATGTTTACTACAATATGGATCGTATTGTAGCACAAAGAGATGATTTTACGTTTACGGTAGCAGCAAATTCTAAACGAATGGTAACAGAACAAGGAAACTCGGAAAACTTGTTAGGCCGTTATCAAGGACAAGGTTATACGCAGCTGTATAATGATGATATCAATCAATATAATGAGGACTATAATGCAACAGTTGATCAAAAACGTTTGACAGGTGTAACTACTGCACATCAAGACTTAGGATTTACTTCAGCAGGGCAATCAGCTTTCTCCGGTGGTACGACATTAGATGGAGAAAACGGTGTCAGTGGTTTTGAATTAACAGGGGATAAAAATTTAACTGTATTAACTGGTGGATTTGGAACAGAAACTTCAACAGGTGTAAAATCAGGAATCTCTGCAAAGAAATCCTACTTTGTATTTGGTGATAAGATCGTTTATTTAGGAAGCGGCATCACCAACAGCAATACGGATCCAAACGTGGATTATGTGGAAACCATCGTTGAAAATCGAAAAGCTTTCGACGGAATGACACTGACCGTCGATGACAAACAAACAAGCAATGAAGAAACGATTGTTGATCCAGATACAGCCTATTTAAGCGGAAAAACAGCAGAAACCGGTATCGGGTATGTATTCCTGGAAGATGATGTGACAATTGGCGTTAAGAAAGAGACGAGATCTGGGACATGGAATAATGTTAATAAGATTGCGAAGTTTACAGACTATACACCTGTCAGCAATGACTACATCTCTATGGCGATCAATCATGGTGCAGATCCGGAGAATGCTACGTATGCATGGGTCACATTGGCAAATGTCAGCGAACAAGAACTAGCGGATTATGCAGCAAATCCAACTATAAAAGTTTTAGAAAATACAAGTGTTGTTCAAGGTGTATATGATGAAGAAACAAAACAAAATGCCTTTAATTTCTTTGCGGCAGGCAGTGCAACGTTAGACACTGGAGAAACGATCACGGTCAGCGGTCCTGCCAGCATCATCGTTACAAAGACAGAAAATGGTTATGATCTTGCCGTGAGCGATCCATCACAGGCTAACAGTTCTGTAGAAGTGACAATTGATGGAATGAGCGATCTAACTAATATTGGTATTGCAGATGGAAATGCTAGCGTTGTAGAAAGTACAGAAGATTCTATGACGGTTCGCGTGAATTTCTCGGATAAAGGAGCAACTGAAAAAGTCAGCATCGGCGTGGTCTATGCAACAACCAGTGAAAATCTTGCGTTGAATAAAATCGCTAAGGCAAGCAGTGTTGTTCAAAACTCAGCAACAGCACAACGTCAACCAGAATTTGCGGTTGATGGAGATAGCACAACGAGATGGGCCGCTAATTATGATAGTGGAAATTTATACGATTATTTGTCGAAAGAAGAAGCGGATACGGGTTGGTTAGCGATTGACTTAGGGGAAACAACTACATTTAATCAGATAAAAATCTTTTGGGAATTGTCGGTATCAAATGATTATGAAATACAGATATCTAATGATGAATCAAATGATGAAAACTGGGATGAAAAAGAATGGACAAGCATTTATCATGTAATAGAAAATACGGGCTATAAAGAGGAAGAACGTGTTGATGATATCGTATTAGATAAAGCAGTTACAGCTAGATATGTGCGAATGAAATCGAATTTAAATTCTCGTCCTGTCGATCCTAATACGAAAACTTCTGTGGGACTTTCTATCTATGAATTCGAGGTTTATAATTCATTCGATTTAGAGCGTAGTGTGGAAAGAGCAAATGAATTGCTGAAGACATATGACGATGCAAGCGCATTTGCCACACCAGCGCAATATGAAACTTTAAAAGGAAAATTGGAATCCGCATTGCAAGCTGCCAATGAATTCATGAACAAAGGAAATGAATTTACAGAGGAGGACCTTCGTTCAGTTACAACAAATCTTGATAACGCGATTACTGAATATGATAAGGCTGTTTTACATGTTGAAAGCATTGCGATTACGGGTGGAGAATCCATCACATTGGATCATGGCGAGACGACAACATTGGAAGCTGTCGTAACACCTGAAAATGCATATCTAAAAGATGTTACATGGAAATCAAGTGATACGAGCATTGCAAAAGTGGATGAAAACGGAGTTGTGACAGGTGTATCCAGCGGAACTGTGACAATTACTGCGACTTCAAAAGATAGCGGAGTGACAGCAACCAAGGAAATCAATGTAGTTGTTCGGCCGAAGTCAATTACATTAAACAAGGAAGATCTAACTTTGAAAAAAGGAGAAAGTGAGACATTAACAGCATCCGTATCACCAGTTGCAGCAGGTACAGATTCATTGGTATGGGCAAGTTCAGATGATTCTGTTGTGACGGTAGAGAATGGTAAAGTGACAGCCGTTGGTGTTGGTGAAGCAGAAATCATTGTATTCAGCAATGCATTTGGCAATCGAACTGAAAGCCCGTTTGCGGTTTGTGATGTTACGGTTGAAGCAGATTTGGTTATCCAGTCACAAGATAATTTGTCATTAAGAGAAGGAACAACTGCAACCGCTTCTTCGACAGTGAAACAATATGGTACAGGATTGCCTATTGAAGGTGTAAGTCCACAAGGTGCTATCGATGGAACAACAGATACGCGTTGGGCAAGCGATTATCGAGATCTGAGCGCTGAACAAGGAAATGATCAATGGTTGCAAATAGAATTCAAAGAACCTCAGACCTTTAATCACATTGATATCGTATGGCATAACTTAGAAGTGTATGGAAAAGAATATAAAATCTTCGTGTCTATGGACGGTGAAAATTGGATAGAAGCTTATCATGAAACAGATGGTAAAAATAAAACGTATGGCTTTGATTTTGAGACCGTTACTGCAAAATATGTGAAGTTCCAAGGAATTAAACGAACTTTGACAGATGGTGGATATGGCATCCAAGAATTCAGAATTTTCAATCATTTAAATGGCAATCAATTGATTGCTCAGGCGAGAGAGCTCATGAATTTATATTCAGTTGAATTAACGGGAGATGCGCAAGGATATGAGGCATTAAAGCAAGATATAGAAGATATCGAGAAGCTGATTGAAGAGCAACCTCAATATACACAAGATGATTTACGTCCACTATTGGAAGAATTGCAAGAGGATATCGTTGCATACGATGCTAAAATTGTAAAAGTATCCGGTATCGAAGGATCTTCCATGAGCTTAAAAGAAAAAGATCAAGCACAGATTGAATATACGATCAATCCGAGCGAAGCGACCAATCAAGAGGTGACTTTTGAGAATAAGAATCCAGATGTGGTAACCATTGACGAGGATGGCAAGATTACTGCATTGAAGAAGGGAACAGCTACGATTGTAGTAACGACAGTCGATGGAAATTATCAGGCGGAAGTGAAGATCAACGTACGTACAGATACAGCGCCAACCATTAATGCATCGGATATCACGATTGATGTAGGAAAAGAATTTAATCCATTGGACTATGTTAGTGTAGTGGATGAAGAAGATGGAATGATCATCCTTACCATGGACAATGTAGTCGAAAATACAGTGGATACTGCACAAGAGGGAGAAGGCATTGTCACTTATCAAGTAGAAGACCGTGATGGGAATAAAGTCACGAAGACGATTCGAGTTACGGTAAAGGAAAATGCGGAAGTAAAAGCAGCCCGTAACGCCCTAGAAGGATCGATTCAAACAGCGAAACACCTGGATGCATCACAGTATACAAAAGATAGCTATGCGAAGTTAGAAAAAGCATTGCGTGAGGCAGAAGAGATCGTGTCCGATCCATTAGCAGGCAAGGATGAGTTGGAGAAAGCACAAGAAGCATTAGAACAGGCAATTGATCAATTAGAGGGAGTCGATCAATCAGGAAATGCAGGAGAGAATACAGATGAACCAACGAAACCTGGGGATAAAGAGGAGAATGGTAAACCTTCAGGAGAAGAAGCGACATAATCTGCAGATACAGGAGTAGAACAAGTTACAATGATGGCATCTTGGTTGGCATTGTTGTCAGGAGCTGGTATCGCAGCAGGATTACTGAAACGTAAAAAACGCCGTTCCTAAACGGTTTCGGGATGGAGAGGTATTCTTCTCCTTCCCGTTTATTTGTTATAGGATAGGAGAGAAGGGTGAAAATGAAAAAGATATTGTCAGTCCTATTGGCGGCTTTGTGCTTATGCAACTGTATGACGATTTTCCCAAAAGAGGCAAAGGCACAGGAAAAAACGACAACGATACGAGTTGCCACCTATAATATTGCCTCAAAAAATCAACCGGATGTTTCAGATTTTGTTGATCAGTTTAAACAATATGATATTGATCTGGCAGGCGTGCAAGAAGTGGATATGAATAATAGTCGTAATAACTACGATATGATGCAAGCATTTGTCTGTGAAGAATATCCGTATACTGATTTTGGAAAAGGCCGTGATTATGGCGGCGGTGATTTTGGTGTAGGAATCGTATCTCGCTATGCTTTTATCAATACACAAAACATTCCGTTGGAAGGACAAGGAGAAGCGACGAAAGCGATCGAGCGTGTAGAAGTTGAAATCGATGGGAAGCGCGTAGCAATCTATAATACCCATCCAAGCTGGGAATCGCAAGAGTTACGCCGTCGTCAGTTTCGTACGTTGATCGAATATGTGCAGGCAGATCCTACGCCATATAAGATTATCACCGGTGACTTTAATGCCGATCAAAGTTTATATGAATTTACGATGTTTTTAGATGATTTCTATATTGCCAATGGAAAAGATGGACAATGGTTTGACACTTATAATGCGAACGATGATCCTAATATGAAAGTGAATACAATTGACAATATCATCGTTTCTAAAAATATCAATATCAAGTCTGTGGATATGGTGGAAAATACCTTGTCCGATCATAATATGCTGTATGCAGATCTTGAACTTTTGGAAGATACACCTACAGAAAGTATTGGAAACATTGCGCTAGGGCAGGCGGTAACGGTTGATGGTGATCCTTCGAATGATCCGTTGAAGATGGTTGATTACGATGATACGACTTCCTATGCTCTCGCAGATGGGGGAAGTGCGATATTAACGTTGGATAAGAATTATGCGCTGGATGCAATCGAATTGCAGTGGTCGCAACCAGGCGCTTCTTATACGATGGAATACAGCATGGACCAAGTAGAGTGGAAACCACTTTCTAGCGGACAAAGTGATGCACTTATGGAACGTAAAGAAGTAGAGGGTATCACAGCACGTTATCTTCGCTTGACTGCTCAAAATCAACAAGCAATTGCTGAATGGAGAGTGATTGGCAAACCGGCTCAACAGGAAAGCAGCACCTCCTCTGTTATAGCGAATGGTAGCTTTGAATACAGTGAAGAAGCACCGACAGATCAGTTAGGACCTTCTGGGACATACTGGGATGTCGATCTGTGGGAAAATGATGAAAAACCACAGAATTGGAATTTGCAAATATATAATGCACAAGGAGATCCAAGCCTCTATCAGGGAAGCTTTGATAAAGAAGACAAGATAGATGGAAATCAAAGCATCGTGATCTCAAAAACAGATACGAGCAATCATCAGGCGTTCTTTAAACAGATGTATCAACCAGCACTTGCCGATACGACGTATCAATTATCTTTCTGGATCAAAAGTGATGATCTCGATGTGGATGAACTGCAATTGAGCATTTCGCAAAGGGATGAATCACAAAAGGATATCAGCAATACGAATATTGTTTTAACAGATATTTTAGATGTGCAAGGAGAATGGATCCATTATACAAAAGAAATCAAAACACATAGTGATACGGCTTATATGGATTTTGTGTTTAAGATCGTCAATCAGGCCTCTGGGTCGTTCCATCTGGATGCAATCAGCATGACGACGGTACAACCAGCCGCTAGTATCAAAGTGAGCGGAAATGCGGAAATGACGATCGATGAACAACAGACACTGCAGTATGACATCCTGCCTGTTGATGCGGATCCTCAGGATTACCAATGGACGAGCAGTGATCCGGATGTTCTGGAAGTTGATGAGGATGGAGTGGTGACTGCAAAACAGGCAGGTAGTGCCTATGTACAGGTGAAAGCAGTGAATAATTCACGTTTATATGCTTCCATGCGCATTGATGTACACGCAGATAAAACGCAATTAGAAACGCTTATTCACTCCGTTTCAGATTTAAAACAGAATAATTGTTCATCCGTTATTTGGGCGGTATTTGAAAAAACATATCAAGATGCATTCCATGTGATGCAAGATCTAACTGCAGATGAAACGGAAATCCAGCAAGCATATCAAGCGTTGGAACAAGCATATCAAAATGTATTACTATCAACGGCAAAAGAAGATTTGCGTTTGGTGATGGAAGAGGCAGAACAACTGAAGGAAACAGCGCATGAAAAAGAAAGCTGGGAAGCTTTCCTAGCGGCTTATCAAGAAGCGAAAGCTGTTTATGCACAACAAAAAGAAATGACGGCAGACGCTTATCGTGATGCGCAAGTTCATCTGCAAGCGGCAATGGAGCAATTAGTCAAGCTTGAACAAAATGTGTCACAAGAAGATTCGGGAGAACAGGCTCCTTCTCAAACAGAAGAGGATAAACCATCAAATGAAGAGAATAATGAAATCGTGTCGCATCCAGATACAGCTGCTCAAACGACAGTTATGAATTGGATTCTTCTTTCGTTCGTCACGATTGGTGCGATGACCTATGTGACTCGCAAATATCATAGAGATCGTTCATAAATCGATAAATGAATCTACCTGCGGCTTTTATGATCAAAGGAAATGATGATTGTAAGGCCGCAATTTTTCTATTGTTGTGGTAAGATGACATTAGGAGCGTCAACTTGGTCAATGGGAGGGAGTGTATGGAAACTTTGAATGAAGTTCTGATTGCGGATAAAAAATCAAGAGCAATCACCTATAAAAATATGCTACATTGGGAGGATTATTCATTTCAGGTGACTACGATTACAGATACAGTGGATCTGGCAATTGCTTATTATGGAGAATATCAATACAAGTTGGTTATCACCGCATTAGATATTGAAGAAAAAAGTGACGGACTGTCGCTGATCAAAATTATCAAATCATTAAATCCTTCCTGTCAGATCATCGTGATCAGTGATCGTGATGATTTTCCTTGCGTACGTCAAGCATTTTTAAATGGGGCAAGTGATTTTCTTCTGCGTAAAGAATTGCGTTATCAAACATTGGCTGAATCTTTACAACGAGTCTTGGCTTTTATCAATACGGAAGCAATCGCTGATCATAATCAACTAACGAAAATGTTAGGGTTGATCCGAGACGGACAAAAAGTTGATGACAATGCTGTGATGAGCTATTTGAAAAAGGAGCACTATCCAATGCTGTATGGGGAATGGCAGATGGTTTATTTCCGTATGGATAACGTGCGTCACATCAATCGGAGCTTGCGTGATTATGAGCAGCAAGAACATGGAAATGACACAGATTTTATTGATTTGTTTCAACAGCGAATTAAAGATAGAGAAAAGCTGCAAGATGATCTGTTAGCGGTGATCCATGCAAATGTGTTTGTTGAACATGAAGTGATCTTTACAAAAAAGCATTCCGGCTTACTGATCATGCCAATCATGAAACCTGTTATGCTACGTGAACAATGCAATACGCTGAAGTCTGCCATGGTCAATCGCATTCATTACACGTTTTCGATGACGATATCTTTGCCAGGAAAAGGAATTTCAGACTTTCTTCCTCGTTATCGGGAAGCGATTGACTATCATGGACATAAATTTTATGAAAACGATTTTTGTATCTTGAACGTATCGGACGGCAAAAAATTTCATACATTAGAAAAGATGGATCGATCTTTTGAAGAAAAGATTATACAAGCGTTAGGCGATCGGAATCAACTTCATGAGGTAATCGAGATGATCCTGGATCACATGCGAGAAAACAACATTGATCCAAAAGAAGTAAAGCGATATTTTGTCCAATTGATCAAAGCGACGGCACATCATTTTGATGAATTAAGGGAGATCGATGCCGCCCAGTTACAAATTTATGAAAAAGGGGTACGGGAATGTGAGAGCGTTGGTTTCATGCGCTATGAGTTATATCGTATCTTTTCAGCGATTTCTTTGAATGTCCTTTGCACGGAACGACCAGCGGATCACGTTGAGGAAATCCAACGTTATATTCAACAAAATTACGGACAAAAGATCACGCTGTCGATGATTGCAAATGAAATTGGTTTAAATGAGTCTTATGCAGGCAGATTATTCAAAAAAGCAACCGGAATGAGCATTTTCCAATACGTTAATGACGTACGGATGGAAAAAGGAGCCGAATTACTGAAAGAGTCTCATTTGAAAGTGAGAGAAATTGCTTCAAAAGTAGGGATCTATGATCAATTATATTTTAATAAGATGTTCCGACGTACATTTGGAAAGAGCCCTAGCGAATATCGTAATGCGTATGGTAAAGGAAAAATGGAACAAAAATAAAAACGGCTGTGTGGAGTAAATCCTCATAGCCGTTTCTTTTTAAAACTATTTGTGTTTTGGATGCTTCAAGATATTTACTGGTGTTTGTCCAGGAACAAGTTGCCCGTTTGCTACATATCCTTCTTCTCGATCCGTGAGTTCTTCGATCAATAAAGAGCGAAGATATTGGATGCGTTCTTGACAAGCAGGATCGTTGATGCGGTTGTGTTCTTCTTTTGGGTCTGTAGTTAAGTCAAAATATTGTTCGACATTGGAACGTGTGAACCAGATATACTTATCGTTCTTCGTGACGATATATTGGTTCGTCTGTTCTACATCACGGCTGTGCTCACCATGAATGTATTCACGATCGATTTCTTTTTGTTCAAAAAGTTCTTCTTTCAGAGATGTTCCATCTACGCCTTCCGGTATCTGAATACCGCATAGATCCAAAAGTGTTGGCATGACGTCCATCAATTCGACGACGCTGTCACAGCGATGTGGCAGACATTTGCGAATGTTTTTTCCAACATGGATGATCATCGGGATACGTGTGCTGCCTTCATAAGGTAATACTTTACGGAATAAGGAATGATCAAAGAGCATTTCACCGTGATCAGCCGTAAATAAAATGATCGTATCATTGTAAGTTTCATCATTTTCTAAAGCAGTGATCAAACGTCCGAATTGGTGATCAACATGGGTAATACATGCATAATAGCCGGCCATTGCCTGATGACGAAGCTCAGCATCACGACAGCCGTGTACACTGTCTAAGATCATACCGTCTTTTTCGCAGAGAGAAGGATCGACCCAGTCTCCCATTGCTGGTTCATGCAAGTCTTTTCCATAATATAGATCAAAATAAGACTTAGGCGCATCAAATGGTGGATGAGGGCGCACAAAGCTCGTCATTAAAAAGAATGGCTTGGTGCGGTCGCGTGTTTCCAAAAAGCGGATGCTTTCATCGATAACCCAATTTGTAGGATGATAGCGTTCTTCATAGATCCAAGGATGCGTGATCCAGGAATTGTTTTCAACACCAGAACCGTTAACGTCGGCATAATCTCCTAGATGATCTTTAAGATAATGCATATAGTCATCTGAAACATTTTGGTTCATCCAAGAAGGGGTGTTCGCTTTACGATAATGGCCAATATAGCCATCGTGTAAACGGATTGTTTGAAAACCGCATTGCAGTCTAGGCGGGTGAACGTGCATTTTTCCGATGCAGGCAGTCTGATAGCCATCTTTGGCAAATTCTTCGGCCATATAGTGATTGTATTGCCATTCGATACCGTCTTGATATCCGACGCGTCCATGTGATGCAGGGGCTTTTCCAGTTAATAATCCCGCACGGGCAGGGATACAGCTTGGGCATGCAGAATAAGCATTTTCAAAATATGTGCTGTCTGCGGCCAACGTATCCAGATAAGGCGTTTTTACATCGGGATGGCCATCAAAAGAAAGACAGTCGCCACGTAGTTGATCACACATGACCAATAAGACATTTGGTCTTTTCATTGGGAATTCCTCCTCTTTGTTTCAGGACTCATTATAGCAAACGGGATATGGACAAAGCATGCAAATAAGGAAAAAACAAAAATATTATATGGATAATTTTATCAAATTCTAAATTATGTAAAAATTAACCCATTTTTTAGTATAATATAGGCAGAATAGGATTCTTAAAAAGTCAGATTTCTCATATTTATAGACAATATGAAATGACGGAGGTGGTACAAAAAAAGTAACCATCCTTAATTT
>CBCTZR010000045.1:0-16569 GCA_965151435.1 uncultured Merdibacter sp.
TACGGCACAGTTTGTATTTACGCAAAACTGAGTGAGGACGACCACAACGCTCGCAGCGTGTGTACTCACGCACTTTGAACTTTTGAGGACGCTGCTGCTTATTGATCATTGCTTTTTTTGCCATATCTGTTGTCCTCCTTATTTCTTGAAAGGCATGCCCATTTCAGTTAACAATGCCTTTGCTTCTTCATTTGTTTTTGCAGTAGTGACGATTACGACGTCCATACCACGAACTTTGTTGATCTTATCATAATCGATTTCTGGGAAGATGATCTGTTCTTTGATACCCAGCGTATAGTTTCCGCGACCATCGAATGATGTATCAGATACACCACGGAAGTCACGTACACGCGGCAATGAGATGTTCATCAATTTATCCAAGAAATCATACATTTTTTCACGACGCAGCGTTACCTTGCAACCGATTGGCATTCCTTCACGCAATTTGAAGTTAGCGATTGACTTCTTAGCTTTTGTAATTACTGGTGCTTGACCAGTGATCGCAGCCAATTCAGCAACTGCATCATCCAATGCTTTTGAGTTAGCGATCGCATCACCGACACCGATGTTGATCACGACTTTGTCAATGCGCGGAACTTCCATCACTGACGTGTAGTTAAACTGTTTCATCAGTGCAGGAACGACTGTTTCTTTATACTTCTGATTGAGACGGTTCATCGTTTAAACCCTCCTATTTCTTTCCCTTGATGACAGCGCCGGTTTTCTTGTTGACGCGCACCTTCTCTGTATTGCCTTTTTTGTCAGTTTCGAATTTATAACCAACACGTCCAGCTTTCTTAGCTTTCTCATCGTAGATCATTACGTTAGAAACGTGGATCTTCGCTTCTTTTTCAACAATGCCGCCATCTGGGTTTGCCTGCGTAGGTTTCATGTGTTTCTTTACAACATTTACGCCTTCCACAATGATGCGGTCTTCTTTAGGGAAGCAAGCTAATACTTCACCTACAGTATCTTTATAAGTACCTGTAATGACCTGTACCTTATCACCTTTTTTGATTTTCACGAGCGACACCTCCTTACAGTACTTCCGGTGCCAAAGACACGATCTTCATGAAGTCTTTGTCACGCAATTCACGAGCTACCGGGCCGAAAATACGAGTTCCGCGCGGTGTTTTATCATCTTTGATCAATACGACTGCATTGTCGTCAAAACGGATGTACGTACCGTTATCACGGCGAATACCGCGTTTTGTACGAACGATAACACCTTTGACAACATCACCTTTTTTTACAGTTCCACCAGGAGTTGCCTGCTTTACTGTACATACGACGATGTCACCGATGTTTGAAAATTTACGAACGCTTCCGCCCAAGCAACGGATAACTAAAACTTCTTTAGCTCCCGTGTTATCAGCGACGCGCAATCTACTTTCATTTTGAATCATGAGCTTAACCTCCCAGCGTCTTACTTAACTGCTTTTTCAGCAATTTCAACCAGACGGAAACGTTTAGTAGCAGATAATGGACGTGTTTCCATGATTACTACCTTATCTCCAACTCTAGCTTCGTTGTTTTCATCATGTGCTTTGAATTTCTTCGAATATTTTACGCGCTTTCCATATAATGGATGCGTCTTCTTTGTATCGATTCTAACAGTGATCGTCTTATCCATCTTATCAGATACGACTACACCGCGATATACTTTACGATTCGATCTTTCCATCGCTTATTTGACCTCCTTATTCCTGAGCACCAAGCTCGCGCTCACGCATTACTGTCTTAATACGGGCAATCGTCTTTTTAACAGTCTTCATGCGAGCGGTGTTCTCCAACTGCCCGGTAGCCTGCTGGAAACGAAGATTAAAAAGTTCATCTTTAAGCGTTTCGATCTCTTGCAGTAATTCAGTGTTGCTTTTTTCTCTGATCTCTTTCGCTGTCATCTTACTTCACTTCTCCTTTTCTAACAAATTTACATTTTACCGGCAGTTTATGGCTGGCCAAACGGAATGCTTCACGTGCGATCTCTTCGCTGACACCACCGATTTCAAACATTACTCGACCTGGTTTAACAACTGCTACCCAACCTTCTGGAGCACCTTTACCGGAACCCATACGAACTTCCAACGGTTTCTTGGTACGAGCCAAGTGAGGGAAGATACGGATCCAAACCTGTCCGCCACGTTTCATATAACGTGTCATGGCGATACGGGCTGCTTCGATCTGACGGTTGGAAACATAGTCGCCGCTTTCAGCTACCAGACCAAACTCACCGAAGTTTACTTCACGTCCCGCTTTTGAACGTCCTTCATAACTCAGACGATGTGGACGTCTGTATTTTGTTCTCTTAGGCATTAACATAGTTTATGACCTCCTTAAGCATTTTCAGCTGGAGCCTGTGTCTGCTCCTCAGCCTTCACTTCTGCTTTTTGGTTTACGCCACCTTTGTTGTTTGGACGAGGGCGACGGTTATTACGACGACGGCGATCCGGTGCATTCTTTGGTGCTTCCGGTTCTTTTACCATCTCTCCTGGCAACACTTCACCACGGCAGATCCAAACTTTTACGCCCAGACGTCCATAAGTTGTAGACGCTTCTTCCCAAGCATAATCGATATCTGCACGCAATGTATGCAGAGGTACGACACCTTCGCTGTAGCCTTCTGTACGAGCCATATCAGCTCCACCCAGACGACCGCTGACTGCAGTTTTGATACCTTTTGCACCAGCACGCATCGTTCTCTGGATTGCTTTTTTCTGTGCTGTACGGAAAGATGCACGCTGTTCCAGCTGATCAGCGATGCTTCTTGCAACCAAACGAGCATCCAAATCTGGATTGGCAATCTCAACTACGTTGAGGTATACATGTTTGCCAGTCATCTTTTCTAATTTCTTCTTCAACAATTCGATGCTTTCACCGTTAGTACCGATGACAACACCTGGACGAGCAGTGCGAATCATGATTGTTACACGGTTCTTGGAACGCTCGATCTCAACTCTTGATACAGAAGCGTGTTTGCATTCCTTCATCAAGAATTCACGAATCTTAACATCTTCTAACAGAAGATCTGCATAATCTTTATCTGCATACCATCTAGATTCCCAATCGCGGATCACTCCGACGCGGAAACCGATAGGGCTAACTTTCTGTCCCATGAACTACCTCCTTAATCACGTTCATCAACCACTACAGTAATGTGGCTGGTACGTTTATTGATCGCACTTGCTGAACCTTTTGCACGCGGCATGAAACGTTTCAATGTAACGCCTTCGTTTGCATAGCAAGCTTTGACATACAATTTCGTTTCATCCATATCGTTGTTGTTTACGGCATTTGCCACCGCAGACTTTAATACTTTACCAACTGCCTCAGCCGCAACATTTGGTGTAAATTTGCAGATTGCAGCTGCTTCTTCTACATCTTTCCCGCGGATCAGATCCAACACAAGACGCGCTTTTCTAGGCGGGATGCGCAGAGTTTTTGCTGTTGCTTTTACTTCCATGATGTACCCTCCTATCGTTTCGCTTTCTTATCATCGGCACCATGTCCCGTATATTTACGAGTTGGAACAAACTCACCGAGCTTATGTCCTACCATATCTTCTGTAACATATACTGGAATGTGTTCTTTTCCGTTGTAAACGGCAAATGTATGCTCGACAAACTGCGGGAAAATAGTTGAACGACGTGACCAAGTCTTGATTACTTCTTTTTTATTTGCTGCGTTCAATGCTTCCACCTTTTTCATCAGATGGTCATCACAGAACGGGCCTTTTTTCAAACTACGACTCATTTTCTCATATCCTCCTTTGCCTACTTGCCATTACGACGGCGAACGATCAGCTTATCGCTAGCCTTCTTTGTTTTACGTGTCTTCACACCCATTGCTTTCTTGCCCCAAGGTGTCATTGGTGATTTACGTCCGATTGGCGTACGTCCTTCACCACCACCATGAGGGTGATCATTCGGGTTCATAACAGAACCACGAACCGTAGGGCGAATACCTTTCCAACGGCTGCGTCCAGCTTTACCCAGATTTACCAAGCTGTGATCTTCGTTTCCGACTTCACCGACTGTAGCGCGGCAATTAGCCAAGATCTTACGAACTTCTCCAGAAGAGAGACGTACAGTTACATATTTATCTTCGATACCCAAGATCTGTGCAGAGCATCCAGCAGAACGTGCCAGCTGTCCACCTTTACCAGGCTTCAGCTCTACGTTGTGGATGAATGTACCTTCTGGCATATCTTTCATTTCCAAGCAGTTTCCTACTTTGATATCCGCATCTTTACCAGAGATGACGCTCATTCCAACCGTCAATCCCTTCGGTGCTAAGATATAACGTTTTTCACCATCTGCATAGTTTAACAATGCGATGTTTGCTGAACGGTTTGGATCGTATTCGATCGTTGCTACCTTAGCAGGGATACCGTCTTTATTACGTTTAAAGTCGATCAGACGATAGTTTCTCTTGTGTCCTCCGCCTTGATGACGTGTTGTGATACGACCGTTATTGTTGCGTCCACCTTTGCTCTTCAGCGGAACGATCAATGATTTTTCCGGTTTATTTGTTGTGATCTCTTCAAAAGTCAGAGATGACATCCCACGACGTCCTGGCGTCGTCGGCTTATACTTCTTAATAGGCATGAACCTTTTCCTCCTTACGCATATTTATTCAGGAAATAGCGCGGTCTTCCTGATGATTAGTTTTCGCTGTTTTCGCCAAACAGATCGATCTGCTGACCAGCTTTGATCTTAACGATCGCTTTGCGGATCGCTTTTGTCTTACCAACATAACGTCCAACGCGTTTTGTTTTTGGCTTTACGTTGATGATGTTTACTTTTTCAACATCGACACCGAAGATTCCCTTTACGGCCTGAGCGATCTGAACTTTGTTTGTTCCTTTCGCAACTTCGAATGTCACTTTGTTGTCTGCATCCATATAACGCATCGTCTTTTCAGTGATGATCGGACGGATGATAATATCTCTATAGTTATTCATTATCCTAATGCCTCCTCAACATCTCTTACAGCAGCTTCTGTGAATACCACCTGATTTGCATTCATGATGTCGAATACATTGATACGCTCAGCTGTCAGCATCATCATCGTTGGGATGTTGCGCATTGAAAGCATTGCGTTGTTGTAATCTTCATTCTCTGAAACGACAAACAGTGTTTTCTTCGGTGCGTTGATTGCCGCAAGAATCTGGTTAAATGTTTTTGTCTTTGGAGCTTCGATCGTAAACTTGTCAAGAACGCTCATTGCATTCTCATTTACTTTTTCGCTCAATACGCTCTTCAGTGCGATACGGCGAACCTTGCGGTTCAAGCGGTAACCATAGTTACGTGGTTTTGGACCAAATACAGTTCCTCCGCCTCTCCACTGTGCAGCGCGAATGCTACCCTGACGAGCGCGGCCAGTTCCTTTCTGGCGATACGGTTTGCGTCCGCCGCCACTTACCTCGCTGCGTCCTTTTGTGCAGTGAGTACCTTGACGACGACTAGCTAACTGCATAACAACTGCGTCGTACATACACTGCTGATTTGGTTCGATACCAAAAATTTCATCTTTCAGCTCAATTGAGCTTACTACTTTACCCTCTTGGTTGATTACATCCATCTTAGGCATCTGTTATTCCTCCTCTGCTTTTGTATAGTCTACTAAAGTTACAGGAGCTTTGTTTCCTTTTGAACATTTAGCAGTGCGTACCATGACCATTCCACGTTTTGGTCCAGGCACGTTTCCTTTGATCAACAAGTAGTTGTTTTCAACATCTACCTTGATAACTGTCAGGTTCTGATTCGTCGTTCTGTATCCGCCTTCCTGACCAGCCATGATCGTACCTTTCAAGATACGTCCCTGACGAGAAGTGATACCGTTTGTTGCCAATGAACCGATGTGGCGAATGTTCTTGGAACCACCGTGGCTCTTTGGACCCTGGTGTGCATTGTTACGAACGATCGTACCATTGTAACCTTTTCCTTTGCTCGTACCGATGACATCCACTGTTTCACCAGCTGCAAAGATATCCACTTTTACTTCATCACCGACGTTTACGTCTAATTCGCAATCACGAACTTCTTTAACGAAACGCTTAGGCGCTGTGTTTGCCTTTTTCGCATGACCGACATTTGCTTTTGTAGCACGTCTTTCTTTTACATCTTCAAAGCCCAGCTGAACTGCTTCATAGCCATCGTTCTCAACTGTTTTCTTCTGCAGCACGATGTTCGGCACTGCTTCAACTACTGTTACAGGAATCATCACACCTTCTTCAGTGAAGACCTGTGTCATTCCTAACTTGCGTCCTAAAATTCCTTTCATGCTGTGCACCTCCATTAAAGTTTAATTTCGATGTCCACACCACTAGGCAGTTCCAAACGGCTCAAAGAGTCGATCGTTTCTGCGCTTGGTCCGACGATCTCAATCAAACGCTTGTGAGTTCTGATCTCGAATTGTTCACGAGAATCTTTGTACTTGTGTACCGCACGCAGGATCGTTACAACCTGCTTTTCAGTTGGAAGTGGTACTGGTCCAACAATCTTTTTAGCACCGTGAGCTTGTGCTGCCTGCACGATCTTTTCTGCAGATGCATCTAAGATTCTGTGCTCGTAAGCCTTTAAACGAATTCTTACGCTGTTTTTTGCCATGAATAAATCTCCTTTCGTCTATATCCTGATAGACTCGCTCGATGCGAATTCCCCAACCCACTCATTCATGACAACGCTTTTCAGTGGGTCAGCAACCTCGCACGTCCTCGCGGTCGCTGTATTATTGTAACAGAAGATTTCTTTGATTGCAAGGCCTATTTCTCTTTATTTATCAACTTTTTTAAGGTTTTTCAGATATTCGTTTTATCTCGGTCAGATCCGATTTTTTGTCATTTTACGAAAGCGGTTACAATTATTTCTATCCATTTTTTTGGCTTATTTTTGTGTTTTCTTCAGCTACTTACATAAAAAAAGACCAATCGATCCACGGATGAAAGGTCTCTCTGTATTTCTATTGTATTTCCTTGCGGTAACGCTGCTTCGTCACAAAATAAGCGATGACCAATAGCAGATAAGAAACATCAAAGTTTCCTTTCGCAAGCAATTTCACAACGATGCATAACACAAACGTCACTGCATCCACACTGAGATAGAGCGTCTTGTTCTCGCTATGCTTAATGATCCGCCAGCGCAACTGATAATTTCTTACGGCTAATACAGTTGCGATCGCCGCTGCGATCAGATCTATGCTGAAATCGATCAAGTATGTACCTGTTATCAAGTTCTTAAAGAAAAATAACAGGATACACACACTGAAGACGATCCAAATGCCGGAGATGGTCATTTTTTCATAGGACTGTCGCTTCAGCTTTTCCTTCATCTGTTGAAACTGCTGTCCTTTTCCCATCTTGGCAATATATGTCTGATAATGCTTTTCCTTATTGATGATCAGAGATGGCTTTTTCTTTTTGGCCATTCCCTCTTGTAATTGTTCGATCGCTATGTTCGCGATGATATTGATCTTTTCTTCCTCCATCTGCTCATGTATCAACACTTCTTCAAAATCAAAGAACGCTTGTGAATATTCCGGTTCTAACTTCTTTACGAGATAGAGGTTATCAATATGCACCTTCCTCTTCGTTTTTTTCTTTTTTTCAGCCATCGTTAGTCTTGAACCTCAATCACATCACTGTCAGTGATATGCAGATTCACCTTATAGAAAGCGGAAAGCGCCTGCACCATATATACGCTATCTTTGATTCCAGCAGTTTCATAAGCTGAATGCATAGCCAACTGCGGCAAACCGATATCCACTGTATGCAGAGATACGTGCTGATTAGAAAGATTGCCCAGCGTGCTGCCTCCAACCATATCCGAGCGGTTTGCAAAGTACTGTACCGGAACACCAGCACGTTTACAAAGATCACTAAACACGGCCGAACTGATTCCATCTGTCGTATATTTCTGATTTGCGCTGTATTTAATGACGATTCCCTGATTCATATAGGTGCAGTTTGTAGCATCTGTCTTCTCCGGATGATTTGGATGCACCGCATGTGCATTGTCGCAGGAGACCATGAAGCTCTTTGCGATGGCGCGACGTAGTTCTTCCTGTGTAAATCCTAAATTCTCGTTGATGCGGCCGAGCACATCTGCTAAGAAAGTAGAAAGCGCACCCTGTTTTGTTCCAGATCCTACCTCTTCATTGTCAAAGCAAGCATATACGTTGATCGCATGTGGATTTTCAGATTGCATCATCGCTTTCAATGAAGTAAAAGCACATTGTAGATCATCCAGTTTCGCACTGGAGATAAATTCTTCTTTCGTTCCCCAGATGCAAGGCTCGTTACGGTTGACCAGGAAAAGATCGCTTCCACAGATATCCTCCGGTGCGCAGCCCAGTTCATCTGCAAGCAGACGGGCAAAATCCCCTTCCTCGCATTCTCCGGCAGAGAACAAAGGCAACATATCCACCTGTTTATTAAAAGCCATGCCGTCGTTTACGTTGCGTTGCATGTGAATCGCTACATTTGGAATCAGCACCAGATCCTTATCAAAGGAAATCAATTTTGAAACGATAGCGTTTCCCTCTTTGACCAACACGCGGCCAGCAATCGACAATGGACGATCCATCCACGTTGAACAGATCATTCCTCCATAACCTTCTGTATTCAATTGCAGATAGCCGCCTTTTCCTTTTAATTCCGCTTTTTCTTTGATCTTAAACGTTGGTGAATCGCTGTGAGAAGCACTAATCTGGAAATGATAATCATCCAGTTCCTTTCCGATCGTAAAGGCAATCACGCTTGACTGATTGCGTGTCGTAAAATATTTTCCGCCCTGTTGCAAGCTCCAAGCATCACATTCTTTTAATTCTTGAAAGCCAGCTTCTTTTAACATTTCGGCAATGGTACGTACCGCATGAAAACAGCTTGGGCTTTTTTTGATAAACGTTAATAATTCTTTTGACATTTCTTTATACATCTTCATTTCCTCCATTTATCTGACCGCTAACAGTATAGCATATTTCTAATCAAATATACGAATAAAACGATTTCTCTACAACACAAAAAAGAGTCTTGCAAGATCAAGACTCTTTCTTCGTTTAGTTTTCTTTTGCGTCCTGGTTCTTTTTGATGATCGGAAGGATCAAACCAAGTGCTGTCAATACGATTGGTGTAACGATGTTCAATACCAGTGATAACGTATTGTCTGCATCGAAAATCTTAGATACGCAACAAACTGCAGTTACCAAGAAACACCAAGAACCTGCCACTAATGCCAATTTTTGATTTTTCGTAAAGCGATATTCTGCCGTAAACTTTTCGCCTGCTTTGCGTAATGCAATATAAGCAGCGAATACCCACAGATAACGCAATGGCATACAGATGGAGTTCAAATCTGTCAACTGTTTGATGACACCCTGTGCACTTCCTCCCAATGCCTGAACAACGATGATCGCACCAGAAAGAACAACGACCATCCAGATACCATTAACATACGCATCGTATTTGTTCTTTTTCAACAATCCCTTTGGAATGAATTCACGTGCCTGTTCGTTATCCAGCAACATACGCAATGGAGCGTCGATGCTCAATACGAGGGTAGACAACTGTCCAATTGCATTACAGATCGAGTAAATGATCTTCAGGGAGTTACCGATACCATAGTAAGCACCTAAATCTTCAAATGCCCAGTAAGCTCCATTGGAAACAAACGCTATTTTATCAACCATTACATCAGCAGGATTGAACATCATACCCATAGCGATTGTACCTAGAATTGCACAAACCATGACCATGATAGCGAGCGCAATCATACCTTTTGGGAATCCCTTAGCTGGATTTTCCACCTTATTTACATATGGCGAAATCTTCTCACATCCACCAACTGCAAATACGAAGATAGACAGAGAAGTTAAATATTCTGTATTGAACTGAGGTATAATACTATCCCAACTGAAATCAATACTTGCAAATCCTGCGTTTGGATTGATTGCAGGTGCTGCGATCATCATAACGATGTACAAGATTGACATGATGAACATGCTGGTTCCTGCCAACGTTGTCAGTTTCTTCAACGGATTTAAACCGCGGCTGGCGATCCAACAGAATAACAAGAAGATCACCATTGTGATTGCCTGTACGACCAAAGTATCTAAACTATCATACCAGTCGCCAGTTGGCATAAACGCCCAGCTTGTAGCTTGTGACAAAGCCTTTAAACCACCACTCGCTTTACTTGCGATGTATGTGATATGGCATGCCCAATACGTCCATCCAGCATAGTATGCGATCTTAGGACCCATTGTTTCATGAACCCAAGAGCTGACACCTCCGCCAGAATCTTTAAATGCAGACCCCAATTCGCCGACCATCAATGCATATGGTACAAAGTATAATGCGAACATCATAATCCACGTGAAAATAGCTCGTCCAGCAACACCATCTGAATATGCAAAGCCATTTACGACGTTTCCAAATCCCCAAACGGTAGAAAATGCCATGAATGCCAGGTTATACCAGACAATTTTCTTTGAATTTTCCATAGTTTCCTCCTTTTTAGCGAAATGCAAACGAATTATACCATAGTTTGTGATTTTTGTATTTAATTTCTGAACAAATTGTCGGAAAATCATGGAATATGGTGAAATTACACATACTTTTGAATGATTTTTACAATAATACTAACGAAAGGAGATTCTTATGAAACAAAAAATACGATTGACACCAAAAGACGTTCTTTACATTAGTGATGTGCTAAATCAATTTGAAAGTTACTATGCGGAGATTAGTGAAGATCTTGTCGATGTAAAGGATAAACAGTTAAAAAAATCGATGAACACTATCAATGACGAATTTCAGGAACAGTTTTGTACATTTAAAGACATCTTAAAGGAGGCGAGTCATTCATGAAAGAAAAAGATATCGCTATGAACGCATTACTGGCTTGTCGACATATGGCAGATCTTCTGCATACGTTTAGCTGTGAAGCGAGTACAGATATTTGTCCGACAGTCAAAACTGCCTATGATGCAATCACCCAGTTACAGCATGATACCTATGACATGATGGTTAAAAATGATTGGATGCAAGTCGAATACGAATCTAAAAGCAAGCTGACAAAGGCTTACGAAAAATATAAAGATCAAACCTGCAGTTAAGGGTATGGGACAACAGTTCCCATACCCTTTTTAATAGTCATATGTATATGGATTATAACTCATATCTTTATAGCGATTGAGCGAATTCAGCAAAGTCATATCCTGTCTGGTTAAAACGATCCCTGTACGCGCATTTTCCTTAATGCGCGAAGGGTGTGATGATTTCGGTATGACGCAGATTCCTTTCTGCATCTCCCAGTTCAAAACCAGCTGTGCAGGCGTGCATTGATATTTCTTTGCCAGTTCTTCAACTACAGGATCTTCAAAACTCGCTCGAGCCAACGGGGACCAGGCTTGTACGACGATTCCATGTGTTTGACAATAATCACAAACATTTTGTTGATTGTTATGAATGTTAACTTCAATCTGATTAACCATCGGCTGTATTTCTGCTTCCTGCAGCCATTCCAGATGTTTGATCATCGCGTTGCTGACACCGATTGCTTTTGCTTTTCCTTCCTTATAGAAAGCAATCAGTTCATTCCAACATGCCAATAGTCGAGTCTTATCTTGTCCAGGCCAATGAATGAGCAACAGATCAATATAATCGCTTTGCAGTTTTTGCAGACTTTCCATCACTGATGCCCGCAGACAGTCGCTTTTCATATTGGCAGGAGCAACCTTTGTCGTAAGAACGATCGCATCTCTATGAACATTTGCTGTTTTTAATGCTTTACCCAGCAAGGCCTCATTTTGATACATCTGCGCAGTATCAAACAAACGGTATCCCGCTTGAATTGCTGCTATTATGGCTCGTTCCATCATTTCTTCATCGCTTAATCGATAAACTCCAAAGCCAAGCGTTGGTAGCTCATATCCATTTGCCAACACCCGTTTCATACCCTTCACCTCTTTTCATAATAGAAAAAAAGCAGATATGATACGCATATCTGCTTTCAGATCCATCAATTACTCGATGATTTCAGTAACGTTACCAGCACCTACAGTACGTCCACCTTCACGGATAGAGAATTTCGTACCGTTTTCGATAGCGATTGGAGCGATCAGTTCAACTGTCATTTCAACGTTATCGCCTGGCATAACCATATCAGTTCCTTCTGGAAGAGTGATAACTCCTGTTACGTCCGTTGTACGGAAATAGAACTGAGGACGGTAGTTAGAAACGAATGGAGTATGACGTCCACCTTCTTCTTTGCTCAATACGTATACCTGAGCTTTGAATTTTGTGTGTGGATGTACAGAACCAACTTTAGCCAATACCTGTCCACGCTGAATTTCATCACGGTTTACACCACGCAGCAATGCACCGATGTTGTCACCAGCTTCTGCGAAGTCCAGCTGTTTACGGAACATTTCAAGACCAGTGATAACTGTCTTACGAGTTTCACGGATACCTACGATTTCAACTTCTTCACCCATGTTTACAATACCACGTTCAACACGGCCAGTAGCAACTGTACCACGTCCAGTGATTGTCATAACGTCTTCTACAGACATCAAGAATGGTTTGTCAGTTTCACGAGTAGGTTCAGGGATGTATTCGTCAACTGCATTCATCAATTCTTCGATTGCACCAACCCATTTTGGATCGCCTTCCAAAGCTTTTAATGCAGAACCGCGGATAACTGGAGCGTTGTCTCCGTCGAATCCGTATTCGTTCAACAGTTCACGTACTTCCATTTCAACCAAGTCGATCAATTCTTCGTCATCAACCATATCGCACTTGTTCAAGAATACAACGATGTAAGGTACACCTACCTGACGAGCAAGCAAGATGTGCTCACGAGTCTGAGGCATAGGTCCATCAGAAGCAGCTACTACCAGGATAGCACCATCCATCTGAGCAGCACCAGTGATCATGTTCTTAACGTAGTCAGCATGGCCTGGGCAGTCAACGTGTGCATAGTGGCGAGTTTCTGTCTGATACTCAACGTGTGCAGTATTGATTGTAATACCACGTTCTTTTTCTTCTGGAGCACCATCGATCTGGTCGTATGCCATAGCTTTTGCAGCACCTTTAGCAGCTAATACGTTTGTGATTGCAGCTGTTAAAGTTGTTTTACCATGGTCAACGTGACCGATTGTACCGATATTAACATGTGTTTTCGATCTGTCAAATTTTTCTTTTGCCATTTTAGTTTTTTCCTCCTAAATAATCGTCAAATATATTCTAATTCAAACAACCTATAAAAGCAACATCATTCTAGCAAAATTTAGGCTTCAGAACTGTTGTTTTTAATGATTTTTTCAGCGATAGACTTCGGTACTTCGCTGTAATGGTCGAATTTCATAGAGTAGTTACCACGACCCTGTGTAAAGGAGCGCAGATCCGTTACATAACCGAACATTTCTGACAATGGGATCATTGCACGAACGATGATGGCATTACCACGTTCTTCCTGATCAGTGATCTGACCACGACGTGAGCTTACATCGCCCATTACAGAACCAAGATATTCGTTTGGTGCCGTTACTTCCACGTTCATGATTGGTTCCAAGATCACTGGTTTACACTTCTTGCCTGCTTCTTTCAAAGCCATAGAAGCAGCGATCTTATATGCCATTTCACTGGAATCGACATCATGGTAAGAACCATCAAACAATGTTGCTTTAATGTCAATTACCGGATATCCTGCAACGATACCTTTTTCTAATGCATCTACTAGACCATCTTCTGTTGGTTTGATATATTCACGTGGAACGCTTCCACCAACAGTCGCATCAACGAATTCAAATCCTTTACCTTCTTCATTCGGTTCAAAGCGGATCCAAACGTGACCGTATTGACCACGACCACCAGACTGGCGGATGTATTTACCTTCGCACTCAGCAGCCTGACGAATCGTTTCACGATAAGCAACCTGAGGTGCACCAACCTGCGCTTCTACTTTAAACTCACGACGCAAACGGTCAACGATGATATCCAAGTGCAGCTCACCTACACCGGCAATGATCGTCTGTCCTGTTTCAGCATTCGTATATGTCTTGAAAGTAGGATCTTCTTCAGCCAGTTTCGATAAAGCCAAGCCCATCTTATCCTGGTCTGCTTTTGTCTTAGGTTCCAAAGAGAGCTCGATCACAGGCTCTGGGAATTCCATTGACTCCAATACGATGTGATGATCTTCATCACACAACGTATCACCAGTTGTCGTAGCTTTCAAACCAACGGCAGCTGCGATATCCCCTGCATAAACCTGTTCGATTTCTTTACGTGCGTTGGAATGCATCTGTACCAGACGTCCAAAACGCTCTTTTTTACCTTTTGTAGAGTTGAATACATAACTTCCTGATTTTGCAGTACCTGAGTACACGCGGAAGTATGATAATTTACCTACGAATGGATCCGTCATGATCTTGAAGGCCAATGCGGAGAATGGTTCATCATCAGATGCATGGCGTTCTGCCTCTGTTCCATCTTCCAAAGTACCTTTGATACTTGGAATATCTAATGGAGAAGGCAAGTAGTCAACAACTGCATCCAATACCATCTGAACACCTTTGTTCTTATAAGCAGAACCGCACAGTACTGGGAAGAAATCACCAGCACATACAGCGATACGCAATACGCGTTTGATTTCTTCAACAGAAGGTTCTTCACCTTCCAATACCATCATCATGAAATCTTCATCATAATCTGCAAGGTATTCGATCAATTTTGCACGATATTCTTCACACAGATCTTTCAGATCTTCCGGTACTTCTTCAATTTTGATATCCGTACCTAAGTCATTCGTATAAATTTCTGCTTTACGCTCGATGATATCTACGATACCAGTAAACGTAGATTCAGCACCGATTGGCAATTGGATTGGGCAAGATTTTGCACCTAAACGATCAATGATCGTACGGCAAGACATCAAGAAATCCGCACCTGTCGCATCCATCTTGTTACAGAATACGATACGTGGAACTCCATAGTTTGTAGCCTGACGCCAAACGGTTTCCGTCTGTGGCTCAACGCCTGCTTTTGCATCAAGAACAGTTACAGCACCATCCAATACGCGCAGTGAACGTTCAACTTCTACTGTGAAGTCTACGTGGCCTGGTGTGTCGATGATGTTGATACGGTTCCCTTTCCACTGACAAGTGGTAGCGGCAGAAGTAATCGTGATACCACGTTCCTGCTCCTGCTCCATCCAGTCCATTGTGGATGCACCATCATGCGTTTCACCCATCTTGTGGTTTACACCTGTGTAATACAGGATACGCTCTGTTGTAGTTGTTTTACCAGCATCGATGTGAGCCATGATACCAATGTTACGAGTTTTTTCAAGTGAATATTCTCTTGGCATAATGAACTCCTTTCTTACCAGCGGTAATGTGCAAACGCTTTATTAGCTTCAGCCATCTTATGCGTATCTTCACGCTTCTTCACAGACTGACCGCTTCCGTTTGCGGCATCGATGATCTCAGCGGCCAAGCGCTGTTCCATCGTTTTTTCTCCTCTTAAACGAGCATAGTTCACGATCCATCTCAGACCTAATGTCAAGCGGCGTTCTGCAGATACTTCCACTGGTACCTGGTAGTTTGCACCACCGACACGGCGAACTTTCAGCTCCAGCAATGGCATTACGTTTTCCAATGCTTTTTCAAATACTTCCATCGGTTTTTCACCGGTCTTTACTTCTACGATGTCAAATGCATCATATAAGATTTTTTGTGCAACTCCTTTTTTACCATCAATCATGATTTTGTTAATCAGGCGAGTGACTAACTTGGAGTTGTAGATCGGATCGACCAATACGTCGCGTTTCGCGATATGTCCTTTTCTAGGCATAGTTCTTTTCTCCTTTCACAATTGATTTATTTCTTAGCTGCTTTTGGTTTTTTAGCACCATACAAAGAACGGCTCTGATTGCGGTTTGCAACTCCAGCGCAGTCCAATGTACCACGGATGATGTGGTAACGAACACCTGGCAGGTCTTTAACACGGCCACCACGGATCATTACGACACTGTGCTCCTGAAGATTGTGTCCGATTCCTGGAATGTAAGCTGTAACTTCCATACCGTTGCTTAAGCGTACACGGGCATATTTACGAAGAGCAGAGTTAGGTTTCTTCGGTGTCATCGTACCTACACGTGTACAAACACCACGCTTCTGCGGTGAACTCAAGTTCGTTGGACGGCTCTTCAGAGAGTTGTATCCTCTATTCAAAGCAGGTGATTTTGATACTTTCACACTGTCCTGACGACCTTTACGAATTAACTGGTTAATTGTTGGCATAATATCCTCCTTTCAATTCTTTCTAACACACATTTCCGGGTGTGTCATTTTGCGAGCATAATTTATGTTCCCAAATGGGAACTGACTAAACGACGCTTGCGCAAATATCTTATAACAGGCAGAAATGATTGTCAATTACTTTTTAGATTTTTCATCGTAAAACCACTTTTTGTGAAATTTTTTTAAACTTCCGTTTTACTAGATTTGTTGCATTCCTTTCAATGAAACTTCCGTTCGCTTATACTGTAGATGTAAGTACTGGCTTCTATT
>CBCTZR010000046.1:0-16509 GCA_965151435.1 uncultured Merdibacter sp.
TTGCGCTATTCCATAATGCAAATATCTTAGGAAAACATGCGGCATGTTTACTGACAATTTCGGATTCGTTGGTAAGCAAAGAAGAAATCAGTGCGCAACAACGACAGGAATCGTTTGATGAAATGATGCAACTTGCGTTAGTTAGTGCGTTATTCTGGATGGGAAAAGGAGATAACGAATGAAAATCGGCTGTGATATTGTAGAAATTGCTCGCATCGAACGAGCGTTGACACGTACCAAAGGATTTCCAAATTTTCTTACGAAAGCAGAAAGAGAAATATTTGACACGATGAAAGGCAAACGGCGTGCCGAATGGCTGGCAGGGCGTTTTGCCGCAAAGGAAGCGGTGATCAAAGCGATGCACGGCATACGCGAGCTGACATTGCTTGAAGTAGAAATCCTGCGTGATGAAAAAGGTGCCCCTATATGTTCCATCCCGGAGGTGGAAGTGACAATTGCGCACGAAAATGCATATGCGATCGCTTTTGCGGCAATACAAGAATCCAAGTGATCGCTTTTTCTACTTTGTTTCGCGCAGGCAGGAACAAAATCTGTTGTAAACCGCTGCATCTGCGCCTTATGAATGTAATCTGATTCCTTCTTTTCACAAGGTTGCGCATATTTTTTTGATAAAAGTTAAAAAAAGGCTTGCCAAACAAATATGGTTATGATAATATATAACAGCACTCGGAAAACACCGGGTTTCATATACACGGCGCGTTGGAGAAACGGTTAACTCACATGCCTTTCACGCATGCATTCACGGGTTCGAATCCCGTACGCGTCACCAATAAACGAATAAGCCTTAGATGAAGGCTTTTTTTTCATATTCTGAGAGAATGACAGAGATCACTGCGTTTTAAAAACAAGGATATTGTGTAGTGTTAATTTTTGTAAAATAGTATAGCAGTCCGCAATAAATCCCATATGCGAATGAATAGGGGTCGTTTACCAATTTAGTTCGATCATCTACATTTGTCATATACCCAAGCTCAAATAATAAAGCGGGCATCGTTGTTTTTCGTAAGACATAAAGAGATGGCTGTATACGAACTCCATGATCTATCATCGCGCTCAATGCGGTTTGAATAGGTAAGATCGTATTAGCCATGGTGTAAGCGAGAGATCCTTGTTGATAGACATAGATTTCACTGCCATGGATCAAGGGATCTTCATTGTAGTTGCAGTGAATGCTGAAAAAATAATCAGCCTGCCAGGCGTTTGCCATATCGACACGCTCTTGTAAGGATGTGAGTGTATTGCTGCCGAGCACTTGCTGAGGATATTGACGAGAAGTACGTATCGAAAAACGGCAATCACTGTCCAAAAGAGATGCTAATTGATTCGCTACGGTATAATTGATCGCTTGTTCCTCGTAACCGTCGACAATGGCACCGGCATTGATCGTTCCGGGATTATGCCCAGCATCGATAAATAATTTGATGGTCATCATTTCACCTCATCCCAGTATATGTTCACTTTGTCACAGAGCATAGACAATCCCATAAGAATGAATATAATAAGAAGGAGATAGGAGCATGCAAATGAAACAAAAAGTGCTGATTGCCGGTGTATGGGAACAAAATAATATTGATTTTGAGCGGCAGATGGATGAGTTAAGCGGACTAGCGAACGCCTGTGATATGGAAGTAGTCGGCTCCATCAGTCAAAAGCTGCCAAATATTCATCCAGCCACCTATTTTGGAAGCGGGAGATTGTTAGAAATCAAAGAAATGATCATCGATGAACAAGTGGAAAGTGTTGTGCTTCTGCATGAATGTACACCTTCACAATTACGAAATATAGAAAAAGCCCTTGGCTGTCCCATGATTGACCGCACGGAGCTGATCCTGCGTATTTTTGAGAAAAGAGCGCGAACGAAAGAAGCGCGTATCCAGGTTCAAATGGCGATGTGTCAGTATGCTTTGCCACGTCTGGCACATGCATCGAATCATTGGAGCAGACAAGCCGGAGGCCGGAATAAAGGAAAAGGAGAACAGCAATTGGCATTAGATAAGCGATTGTTACAACGGCAAATCGCTTCTTTACGTCAAGAGCTCAAACAGATTCAATCGAAGAAGAAAACGCAACGTCGTTCCCGGCAACAAAGCCCTTTGAAAAAAATTGCATTGATCGGTTATACCAATGCTGGCAAATCTACGATTTTAAATCGCTTGCTTGCGATCAGCGAAAAAAGGGAAGAAAAACAGGTGTTCGCAAAAGATATGTTGTTTGCGACGCTGGATACCAATGTTCGCCTGATCGATGTGAAAGGACATACCCGCTTTCTTTTGAGCGATACGGTAGGCTTTTTGGAAAATATGCCAGACATGCTGTTGGATGCATTTGACGCTACTTTAAAAGAGGCGCAAGAAGCAGATCTGCTGTTACATGTGATTGATGCCAGCGATCCTCAATTTGCGGAGAAAAGAAAAGTGACGATCGATACTTTACAACGAATCGGTTGCAGTGAACTGCCTTGTTTAGAAATCTATAATAAGATTGATCGCTGTGCAGATTCAAAATTGGAAGAAAAAGAGGATGCTTTGTTTATCAGCGCCCTCAGTGCGGAAGGAATCAATTTGCTGCTAGATACATTGGACCGATATCATGTCCAAGGAATGGTTGACCTTTGCTGGCGCTTCCCCTATGAAAAACAAAACGAACTGTCAACACTTTATCGATTTGCAATGATTTCTGAGCGAAAAGAAAAAGAAGACGGTATCTATCTGTATGGAAAGATTTCCATACAGCGCCGTCCTCAGTTTTTTTCCTATGAATGGGAAGAAAGCTGATCCTGGATACTTTGTATTCGTTCCAAGGCTTCTTTGATATAATTACCGACATGTTCAGGTACATGTGCATCGGATGCGGTGATGATCGTCGTTTTGGCTTCAAGTAACGCTTGAATAAACGTATCGCTTAATCCGATGTCTTTTGTATGATAACGATAATGACAACCGGTATTGTTTTCCATTTTCAGATTTCTCTCTGTAGCCAGCTGTGCTAAATGTGCATAGGTTGGCTCTAGATCGTAAGATGGATATATATCGAATAGTTTGATCGTGTCTGGATGTGCAATCTGGGTAAATAAACCGCTTTTCATCGATTGTTCAAGCAATGCAAAATAACGTTGATAAATGTGATCTGCGCTTTGCACATCCCATAACAGCTGCTTTGAGAAAGGCATATCATATAAGATTCCATCAATGGAATGAATCGAACCAACGATGAAATCATAAGGATATTGTGCAAGGATTTCCTTTAAAAAAGGTTCAGCTTCTGGCGTATAACATACTTCTAATCCGAAGCGAACTTCAATGGGAAGATCCATCTGTTTCATGGTTTCGATCAATCGATGATAGCTTGCGATTGGATCCTTGATCTTTTTGGATAACCATTGCGCTTGCAGCGCATCTGCCTGGCGAACACCTTCATACATAGGAGCAAATTCTAAAAAACGATGCGTATGGTCTAAAATCTGCAATGTGTCGATTCCTCGCTGAGCAGCTTTATGCACAAACTGCATGGCATAATCTACGCTGAGTTCGCCATTTTCTAAATGTACATGTCCGTCGATCATAAAGCATTCCTCCTTATTTTGTTCGTTTATTATATCATACAAAGAGAAATGCGATCAGCAAATATAAAGCTGAAAATATAGAATAGCGGTTAATTCGCTAGGTTGATGTATCGCTGAAAAAGCTGTCTTATAATACTGATAAACGAGAGGTATTATGGATAAAAAAGATTACGGCAAGCGTTTGGCAAATGCAATAGCAACACAAATGCGCAGAAAAGGGATAACACAGGAACAATTAGGCAATAAGATCGGCGTATCACAACGAACGATCTCTGATTATGCGAGCGGGAAAACTGCACCATCTTATGATGTGATGGCGAAAATGGCGGTGATTTTGGAGATCAGTTTAGATCAGGTCTTTGATTTGACAAATGACCATGCGGCCATCTATCTTGACCGCGAGGAATCACTGCTGGTTGATGTATATCGTCAAATTCCAACAGATCGCAGAAAAGAGTATCTAGAGGTCTTGCTTTCTGTAATGCATTTGTCTTTGGAAAAAGAAGATTGAGCGACTTCACTGATATAAGTGATATTTTGGTCATGTTTTGATCTGATGAACTGCTGGAAAGCAGTTTTTTTATCGGAAGAATGAGGAAAGCAATGCTTTTTGTTCCTGTCATGCTTTCCTTGCGGATCGATAGAGATCCTAACTCAATTCTTTCAAAATGAAGAGATAGAACGCTTGGAAACATGCTATACTTTATAAAAAGGAAAAGGAGCAAAATAATGGCAAGAAAAGATTTTACAGAACTGGAAGCGAATCTGCGTTCCTTTGGTTATCAGGTACATTCTTTTGAAACGGCAAAGGAAGCCACAGCTTATTTAAATGAGAGCATTGATCAGCAAACCGTTGGTTTTGGCGGTTCGATGACGCTTGGAGAGATGGGATTGTTTGAATCCTTAGGCACGCATAATCAAGTGTATTGGCACTTGCAGGTTCCACAAGGAAAGACGAGCGAACAAGTGCGCCAGGAGGCTTCGATGACGAAGATCTACATTACTTCGGCTAATGCGATCTCACAACAAGGAGAGATCGTGAATATCGATGGTACTTGCAATCGAGTTGCCTCGATCTTTTATGGTCATGAGAAAGTGATCTTTATCATTGGTGAAAATAAGATTGAAAACGATTATGAATCGGCTTTGTATCGGGCGAGAAATGTTGCTGCTCCGCTAAATGCAAAACGTCTCGGAAAACATACTCCATGCGCAGAAAAGGCGGATCGCTGTTACGATTGTAAGAGTCCGGAAAGGATTTGCCGTGGATTATCTGTATTATGGCAAAAACCGACTGGCTGTGATTATGAGGTCATTTTGATCCATGAAGATTTAGGATATTGATCTTAAGGTGATCGTTGCATGTTTTGGATGAGAAACCATGTGTAAAACAGAAAAGATAATTATTTCGATGGTCACAGTGTATGCATGATAAATAAAGGAGGCTTCATCATGGAATTGCTATATAATGATAAGAAGAGCATTCAGCAATTAGAGGAATTGATTGATCGATACCGAAAGGAAAAGATCTCGATCAATTTACAAGAATATGATGGCGTGCTCATTCATGGTGATAATTTCAAAATGATGGCACAGATGCTTGATGAATATGAAAATAAGATTGATTTGATCTATATCGATCCTCCTTTTAATACGAATTCAAAGTTCTTTTATGATAAAGAGAGATCTGCGACCGTCAGCTTTGATAAACAGAGCATGCTTGCATATGATGACAATATGGATATAGAGCGTTATCTGGAATTTATCCGGGAACGCTTGTATCTGATGCATAAGCTGTTAAGTGATCAGGGAACATTATATGTTCATATTGATCTAAAAGTAGGGCATTACGTCAAAATATTGTTGGATGAGATCTTTGGTATGGATCATTATGTGAATGACATCACACGGATCAAATCAAATCCAAAAAACTTTTCACGAAAAGCTTTTGGCAATGAAAAAGATGTTCTTTATATTTATTCGAAGAAATTGAAGAATAACATCTTTCATAATATCCGCATCCCTTTATCTGAGGAAGAGATCCTGCAGAAATTTACAAAGATCGATGAATATGGCAATCGATATACCACCGTTCCTTGTCATGCCCCTGGAGAAACGGAGCAAGGCTTGACAGGACAGCGATGGCGCGGCATGACTCCTCCAAAGGGAAGACATTGGAGAAGCGCACCGCAAGAACTCGAAAAACTGGATAAAGAAGGGAAAATCGAGTGGTCAAAAACGGGCAATCCGCGAATCAAAAAATATGCGAAAGATCATGAAGGGAAAAAGATTCAAGATATTTGGAAATATAAAGATCCACAATATCCGACCTATCCAACTGAAAAAAACTACGATATGCTCGATATGATCGTTAAACAGTCATCAAATAAGGATTCGATCATCATGGATTGTTTTTGCGGTTCGGGTACTTTCTTGGAAGCTGGTCTGCTGAATGGGAGAAAAGTTATCGGAATCGATCAATCATTGATCGCCAATGCGGTCAGCATGGATCGCTTTCGTCTGTTTCCGATTCAAACGATTGATGAGAATGCCTTGGAGGAGTTTTTACCACAAGAAGATGGCCATATCCCTTTGACAGACAGTTCAAATCAACAATAGATGCAAAAAACAAAGGAGTATGAGGGATTAAAATACTGTTCGTGTGCCACGGCAGGTGATATATTGAACGATGAAACTCCTTAAAAATCAAAGATTTTTTTAAAATCATATCTGATTTTACAACACTTTTACGACAGAGAAAGCCAGGCTATGATAACAAAGTTGTGAAAGAGATCAAAGAGACAAAGAATCATTGTATGTTGATAAAAGTAAGAACCGGATTTCACCTGTCTGTGAAATTCGGTTTTTATGTATATTGTCCATATAAAACTTCTGGAATCGGCAATAATGATATATAAAAACTAATGAATGTTTAGAACTTTTTGCCGATACGTGATATAATAACTATAAATATGATGTTTTATAATCAAAATGTGGATGGATGCGAGGCTAAGACATGTTTGAAAATAAACTGGGTATTACTGATTCAGCAGAATTGGCAAGAACAGAAGAAAAAATCAGTAAGCAAAAAGCCATAGAAATGTTTAAAAATGGCTTTCTGGAAAAACTGGAGTCGGGAACGTACGAAAGTCTTGCGGCCATTCATAAATATTTATTTGATGAGATTTATGATTTTGCCGGTAAAATTCGTGAGGTGAATCTGTCCAAAGGGAATTTCAGGTTTGCGCCTCTGATGTATCTGGAAGCAGCATTACAAAGTATTGATCAAATGCCGCAGTCAACTTTCGATGAGATCATTGAAAAATATGTGGAAATGAATGTAGCCCATCCATTTAGGGAAGGCAATGGAAGAAGTACAAGAATCTGGCTTGATCTGATGCTGAAGAAAGAAATCGGCTATGTGGTGGATTGGAGCAAGGTGGATAAAGAGGATTATCTTCTGGCCATGGAACAGAGTCCGATGAAAGATATTGAAATTAAGTTCCTTTTAAAAAATGCGCTGACGGACCATATTCATGATTTTGAGATTTATAGAAAAGGGATTGATCAAAGTTATTATTATGAGGGCTATTATGTTTTCAAGACAGAAGAACTAAGAGAAAAGTAAAGTGATGGTACTGGCTTAAAATTGTTTTCACTCGGATAATTTTGACAGAATTGATATGGAGGAAATATGCGATATCTTTCAGTAAATGAAATGGCTAAAAAATGGAATATATCGGAGCGGAGTGTAAGGAATTACTGCGCCCAGGGGAGAGTAAACGGTGCATTTCTTACCGGCAAGACTTGGAATATTCCGGAAGATGCCAGCAAGCCGGAGCGTTTGAACAAGAGAAAAGAACAGTCGACTTTGTTGGATATTTTGCAGGAGGAGAAGAAAAGTAAATATCCGGGCGGGATTTATCATAAAACACAGATTGATCTGACATATAATTCGAATCATATGGAAGGCAGCCGACTGACTCACGATCAGACCAGATATATTTTTGAAACCAATACCATTGGGGTAGAAAATGAAGTACTCAATGTGGATGATGTGATTGAAACTGCAAATCATTTCCGCTGTATTGATTTGATCATTGAGCATGCAAAATCTGCTTTGACAGAGAAGTTTATTAAGGAGCTTCACCAGATCTTCAAGAGCGGAACCAGTGATTCCAGAAAAGACTGGTTTGCAGTGGGAGATTATAAGAAATTGCCCAATGAGATTGGTGGCATGGAAACAGCCCTTCCGGAAGAAGTTGTTGGTAAGATGAAAGTGCTGTTGAAGGAATATAACGCTAAAGAAGAGAAAATTTTTGATGATATTCTGGATTTCCATGTGAAGTTTGAAAGAATACACCCGTTTCAGGATGGAAATGGACGTGTGGGCAGATTGATCATGTTTAAGGAGTGCCTGAAATATAATATTGTTCCGTTCATTATTGAGGATAACCTGAAACTGTTTTATTACCGTGGATTGAACGAATGGGATAATGAAAAAGGGTATTTAACAGAAACCTGCCTGACAGCGCAGGATAAGTATAAAGCGTATTTGGATTATTTTAGGATTGTGTATTGAGTAAGAAGCGGGGGCAGTTATGTCAGCAAAAATAAACTGGCAATTTGAACTTGAAGAGTATAGCAAGGAGGGAGCATCTGGACAAATAGAAAAAGTGAAATATGGCAAACAGCCATCGATTTACAGGCAGTGGATGGTTCAAAAACATCTGCCTATCTTCTGGATACAGCCCAAGAACATAGCGAGGGAAAAGTTGAAAAAAACAAACTAAAATAAAGCGTATTGTAATTCACGAAAATGACAAGATATGTAATGAAGTCTAATACATATCTAAGAAGGAGAAATGAAATGTCAGAAGTAAGGAGGGATCAGAAAGGCCGGAAATTACTTATGGGAGAGAGTCAGCGAAAAGACGGGAAATATGAATACAAGTATCAGGATGCACGTGGAAAAAGAAAGACGGTATACAGTTGGAGACTGACTCCGTCGGACCGGGTATTGGCAAGAAAACGTAATGATATTTCCTTAAGAGAAAAAGAATAACAGATGCAGAAGGATTTAAACAGCAATATCATAGCGGATAGCGGTGATTACACAGTCTTGGATCTTGTGGAGAAGTACATTAGAATGAAAACAGGCGTTCGCCATAATATAAAAGCAAATTATAAGTTTGTGATCAATGTGATCAAGAAAGAGGTATTTGGTCAGAAGCGTATCGATAAAGTCAAAGTATCGGACGCAAAAGAGAGGCTGATTAAAATGCAGCAGATGGACGGACGTGGCTACAGTTCCATGCATACGATTTGAGGCGTTGTAAGACCGGCTTTTCAGATGGCGGTGGATGTTGATTTACTGATAAAGAATCCTTTTGCGTTTCAGCTTAATACGGTTGTCGTGAACGACAGTGTCACAAGAAATGCTCTGACACCAAAGCAGGAAAGAGACTTTTTAGAGTTTGTAAAGAATGATAAGCATTTCAGCAAATACTATGATGGAATTTATATTCTGTTTAAAACCGGGCTCCGTATTTCAGAATTTGTTGGATTAACAAAGAAAAATCTGGACTTTGAGAACAACAGGATCATTGTGGATCATCAGCTGCAAAGGACAAGAGACATGAAGTATCTCATTGAGGATACCAAAACAGAAAGCGGTATGCGAATGGTTCCTCTGACACCGGAAGTAAAGGAGTGTTTTCAGAACATTTTTGCCTACAGAAAGAAACCAAGGATTGAGCCGATGGTCGAGGGGTATAGCGGTTTTCTGTATCTGGATAAAAATGGGAAACCTATGGTGGCGATGCACTGGGAAAAGTACTTTCAGCATATTCGTGCGAAGTACAACAAACTGTACAGAGTACAGATGCCGCTTGTTGCGCCGCATGTCTGCAGGCATACCTTTTGCAACAACATGGCAAAGTCGGGAATGAATCCAAAGACGCTGCAATACATTATGGGACATAGTGATATTTCGGTAACACTGAATGTGTATACCCATGTAGGATTTGAAGATGCGGAGAAAGAAATGCAAAGATTAACAGATACAAAGTCTGAGAAGTCCACGGCGTACCGTAAAATATCTGTGTCGTAAATCTTGTGAATTTACGACAGATGATGGCTAAAATAAGCAGATTTATGCGAAGTTACACTAGTATAAGATGAAAATGCCTCTGCCGCAGAAATGCCGGAAAGTGGCGTAAAATCAAGGAAAATCAGCATTTTAAAGGAGTTTAAGAGATATGATAAAAATACTTTTTGTGTGCCACGGCAATATTTGCAGAAGTCCTATGGCGCAGTATGTGATGCAGCATGTCGTAGATCGTTGCGGATGCAGTGCTGATTTTGAAATTGACTCTGCAGCAACGAGCCGTGAGGAAATCGGTAATGGAATTCATCATGGAACGAAAAGAAAGCTTTCAGAAAAAGGGATTCCGTTTGGAGAGCATCGCGCGCGGCAAGTGACAAAAGCGGATTATGCGTATTATGATTTTTTGATCGGTATGGAAATGGTCAATGTGCGCAATATGATGCGCATCATTGGGGAGGATCCGTTGAAGAAAATTTACCGGATGCTTGATTTTACTTCTTGTCCAGGAGATATCGATGATCCGTGGTACACCGGAAATTTTGATGTGACATATGAACAGATTGAAAAAGGATGTGAAGCGTTATTTGCATATCTTTCAAAGAGAGAATTGTAATCTTTCAAAGAGAGAATTGTAATTTGTAATAGAAATTATCATTTTATCTGCTATAATATCTCTTACATGAAGGAGTAAGAGCGTATGAAATTATTGGAGGAACGCATCCGGAAGGATGGAGTCATCAAAGAAGGAAATGTTTTAAAAGTCGACAGTTTTTTGAATCACCAAATGGATGTACCATTTTTCTATGAAATGGGAAAAGAATTTAAACGCTTGTTTGAAGGTACGCCGATCAATAAGATCTTAACGATCGAAGCAAGCGGAATCGGTATTGCGATCATTGCTGGTCTGCATCTCAATGTGCCAGTCGTATTTGCTAAAAAATCGCAATCCAGCAATATTTCCAAACAGGTATACAGTACGGTCATTCATTCGTATACGCATAATTGCGATAACAATGTTGTTGTTTCAAAACAATATCTCAATGCGGATGATCATGTATTGATCATCGATGATTTTTTAGCAAATGGCTGTGCATTAGAAGGCTTGATCGATCTAGTACAGCAGGCACATGGTACGGTGGAAGGAATTGGTATTGCCGTAGAAAAAGGATTCCAAGAAGGCGGCGACCGGCTTCGTGCAAAAGGATATCGCGTGGAATCGCTGGCGATCGTTGAAAGCATGAATGCTGAAACAGGAGAAATCACATTCCGTAGCAGTGAGTCATAGACCACTGCTTTTTTTGTGAAGCAGTTTAATGATCGAAGTGAAAAAAATTGGTTTATGGGAAAACGATAGGGTCGTTTGCTATAATAGGCAGTAATTGCTATAATAAAAGCGTAAAAGGGATATATTCTACGAGAGAATAGATTTTGGGAGGAATCCAAATTGAATAGACGAATTATCATCAATATGATATCCAGTGCGGATAAGGTTGCCGGGCAAGGTGTGGGCAGTGCCTACGAGGAACAAGTGCAGCTTGTAAAGGAAGGGGCTTCCGATCTTTTCGATGTACGAGTCAATGCGCATTGTAAAGCGGATATCAATCATTTTCATACAGTCAATCCAAATTACTATGTCAAGATGAAGACATCAAAAGCGGTCAATGTAGCATATTGTCATTTTTTACCGGATACGCTGGATGGCAGCATTAAAATTCCAAAAGCGTTTTTTGGGATCTTTAAGCGCTATGTCACTTCTTTTTATCGCAGTGCTGATTATTTGATTGTCGTCAATCCGATCTTTATGAAGGAACTGGAACGATACGATGTGAAAAAAGAGAAAATGGTCTATATTCCAAATTTTGTATCAAAAGAACAGTTCTTTGAAAAATCTAAAGAGGAAACCAAAGAGCTACGCAAGCGTTTTGGTATCAATGAAGATGATTTTGTCGTTTTAGGTGTCGGGCAGGTGCAGACGCGTAAAGGGGTATTAGATTTTGTAGAAGTAGCAAAACAGATGCCGGATATCACTTTCATATGGGCGGGTGGTTTCTCTTTTGGCAAGATCACCGATGGTTATCGCGAATTGACACAAGTGATGGAAAATCCACCGAAGAATGTGAAGTTTTTAGGTATTATTCCTCGAAGCGAGATGAATGACATCTTTAATATAGCTGATGTTTTATTCATGCCGTCTTATAATGAACTGTTTCCAATGTCGATCTTGGAAGCAGTCAACGTTCATCGACCTTTGTTGTTGCGTGATCTGGAATTATATGAAGACATCTTGTTTCACGAATATATGGAAGGGAAAGATAATGCGCAGTTCGTACATGCTTTACGAGTTTTGAAAGAGGATCCGCAGGAATATCGCCGTTGGAGCGAAGCATCGACGCGAATCTCCAACTTTTACAGCAAGGAACATGTCTTGCAGATCTGGCGAGAATTTTATACAAAAGTTTATCAGGAACACCAAAAAAATAAAAAATAGACGAAGAGGGAAGCAGGTGGTGTTATGAAGCAAGGGAATAAATATGCATTGAATTTGCTTTTGATCCTTGTGATCACTGCTGGTGCGGTTTGGTTTGCCGTAAAGGACAACTATGAACAGGTCCTGCATCTCATCAGTAATATCAAATGGTATTTTCTGGTGATTATCATGGCTTGGGGAATCGCCTATACTTTGGTGATTGGTTGGATCTACCAAGTATTTGGACGACGCTATCGCAAAGGATATCGGTTTCTCCATGGTACCATCGTCGCTTTTGTCGGAACGTTTTTTTCTGGTATTACGCCAAGTGCGACCGGAGGGCAGTTTGCACAGGCGTATATCATGAAAAAACAAGGAATCAAAGTGAGTGATGGTGCATCGATCCTCTGGGCAGATTTTATCGTGTACCAAACAACGATGATGGTTTATGTGACATTGTTATTTTTGTTATGCTTTTCTTATTACAGCGCACAAAATGCGTGGTTCAACTTAATTTTGATCGGCTATCTGATCAATGTAGTGGTAATCTGTGCCTTGTATACGATGGCTTTGTTTCCAAAGCTTTATGTGCGTTTGAGCGGGATCATCGTAAATCTGTTGGCACGTTTGCATATCGTAAAAAATAGAAAACAGACACTGGCAAACTGGAATCTACAGTTAACGAGTTTTACGAGTGAGATCAAGAAATTGACAAAGGATAAGAAATTGATCTTAGAGACCGCCGGTATTAATGTGCTGAGGATGACTTTGCAGTTTTCACTGCCATTTTTCATCGCATTGATGATGGGCATCCCTTTGCAAATCGATCAACTGTTAGATGTGATCGCACTCTCCAGCTTTGTCATGATGGCGAACAGCTTTATTCCGATTCCGGGGGCCAGCGGAGGAACGGAGGTTGTCTTTGCGCTGTTATTTGGAACGCTATTTGGCAGCAGCACCGGAGCGATCATGATCTTATGGCGTTTTTCTACTTATCATCTCGTTATGATCTGTGGGGCAGGCGTTTTCATTTGCAGTAAACGGCATTATGATAAAAAACAGAGCAGGGAGGAAGTTGCCTCTTTGCCAAAGGAGGATATCATATGAGAATAGGGATATTCACAGACACCTATACGCCGGATATCAACGGCGTAGTTTCCTCTGTGGTCACCTTGGAACATGGCTTACAAACAGCAGGACATGAAGTCTATATTATCACCGGACAGAAAAATTCACTTCATGCGCATTGGGAGGGCAATGTCTTGCGCTTGCCGGGATTAGAATTAAAAAAATTATATGGCTATACCTTGAGCACGCCGTATCATTTTGAAGTAAAACGAGAGATCGAAGCACTTCATTTAGATGTTATTCATGTGCAACAGGAATTTACAGTGGGCATCTTTGGCAGGATCTTGGCACATACACTGCATATTCCTGTTGTTTATACGTATCATACACTGTATGAGGATTACACGCATTATTTTAATGTGTTTGACCTCAACAGTGTTGAAAAAATCAGTAAGAAGGCGGTATATTCCATTTCCAGGATGCTTTGCAACTCTGTATCGGGAATCATTGCGCCCAGTGCGAAAACAAAGGAAAAATTGTTGGGTTATGGTGTGCGAAAACCGATTTATGTCATTCCTACGGGACTTGATTTAGATAGCTTTCATCATGAAAATGTAGCAGAGGAAGAAAGATGTCAGCTGCGTTTGCGTTATGGCTTGGATGAAGATACACCTCTCATCATTTATTTAGGACGTATTGCATCGGAAAAGAGTATCGACATGATTATCAGCGGTGTTCGTTATCTACAGACACCAAAATGCAAAGTTTTGATTGTCGGTGGAGGTCCCTCATTAGAGGATCTAAAAAAACAAGCGGAAAAAGAGGGCGTGAGTGATCGGATTATCTTTACAGGTCCGGTACCTCCTCAAGAAGTGCCAGTTTATTATCAGATCAGTGATGCATTTGTCAGTGCTTCTACTTCTGAAACACAGGGGATGACCTTTATTGAAGCGTTAGCAAGCGGTTTGCCGCTGTTTGCACGTCCAGATGAAGTGCTGGAAGATTTAGTGGAGGAAGGTGTTTCCGGCTTTTATTTCACTACATCTGAAGAATTTGCTCAAAAAGCGGATGCATATTTAGCAATGCCTGCGAAGGAACGCATGCGGATGAGACAAGAAGCACTCGCGCGCAGCGCTTCCTATGATATGCACACGTTTGCGCGAAATGTGGAAACGGTCTATCGAAATGTGATCAGTGAATACAAGGAAGATTTTGAAGTGACGAAGATCCGCATTATGGATGATGTGGTCAAAGTGACATTGGAAAATGATTCACAAGGAGAGCCGTTGCGCCTTTATATGACGATGGATGATTATTTTAACTACAAGATTACAGTTCATCGTTATTTGGATGCAGATTATGTACAATCGCTACAAGAACAGCAGGAAATCATTAAAGTGACGCGCAGTGCGATCCATAAGGTTTTAGCAAAAGATTTCACTTGTAAGGAGATGCATCGCTATTTGGTATTTAATAAGGAATTAGATGAAGCGAGTGCACAGCAAGTGATCGATGATCTGATCGAACGAGGTTTCTTGAATGACCAACGGTATGCTATGGAAAAAACAAAGTACTATGTATCGATTGGTTATGGTCGAGAAAAGATATCACGCATGCTGCAGAGAAAAGGAATCGATCAGGAGACGATTCATCAGGCATTAGGTTCGCTTGATGAAGAACAAGAAGCAGAAAGTGCTTTGGCCATGGCAAAACGGTTGAAAGCAAACGTAAAAGACCGATCGAAAAAAATGAAGCGGCAGATCATTGTTTCCAAGCTGATGAGACAAGGATATAGCAGTGAAATTGCGCGGCGTGCTGTTGAAAAATTGGATTTTGAAGACGAAGATGAAGATAGCGCATTGGAGAAGACGATTGCCAAAGCGCAGCGTTTATATGCGACGAAAAATAGCGGGAAACAATTACAGCAGAAGATCTTGGAGTATGGGGTACGAAAAGGGTTTTCTGCCGATGTGATCCGTTGTAAATTAGAAGAACAGGAGCTGATCAAAGATGAATAAACTTTTGAGCCAATTGACGGATGGAGAACGTACGACCATCCGCGTTTTGCTGAGCAGCCGCAGTCGTGGAGTGACTGCGAAAGGCGCGCCTTATCTTTCGTTTGTGCTACAGGATAAGAGTGGTACGATGGATGCAAAATATTGGAACGTGCCAGAAGGCTTGTTAGATCAATATCAAGCAGGAATGGTCGTTGATGCGAGCGGTGATGTGCTCAGTCATAATCATCAGTTACAATTTCGCATCAAAGGATTGACGATTGTAGAAGATGAGATCGATGCCCGCAGCTTTGCGCAGGAAGGTCCCTTCGAAGTTGATGAATTGCGCAAGCAAGTGGAAGACCGATTAGCTAAAATTACTAATAAAAATCTAAAATTATTGTTGGATACGGTTTATCAACGTTATAAAGACGCTTTTTATGAATATCCGGCTGCAACCAAAAATCATCATGATTTTGTTGGCGGATTAGCGACTCATGTATTAGGGATGATGAAGTTAGCGGAAGCTATTTGTGCTCAGTATTCTTTATTAAATAAGGATCTGTTATTGAGCGGTGTGTTCTTGCATGATCTGGGAAAATTACAGGAATTAAGCGGAGCAATTGTTCCAACCTATACGAATGAAGGACGTTTGCTAGGTCATATTTCAATGTTTCAGGCAGAGATCACAACGTTGGCGTATGAGCTGAATATTCAAGATAGTGAAGAAGTCACCTTGGTTCGTCATATGATCTTATCGCACCATGGAGCTTATGAATATGGGTCTCCTGTGCTGCCGATGATTCCGGAAGCGGAAATCCTGCATTTGATCGATAATCTTGATGCACGCATGAATACGATGGAAAAAGCGCTGAACGCCACAGAAGAAGGTGCGTTCACTCCACGGATCTTCGCATTAGAAAATCGCAGCTTTTATAAAACGAAAATGAAAAGTGATGATTAAACGTCACTTTTTTTGGTAATTTAAACTATCGTGTGGGTGTTTGAAGGTACGCCTTTAAATTATCAGGTGGGCACCCTTTAAATTATCGTGTGGGTGATGCGAACGAAAAGAGATGAATTCCGCTGCATTTGCAGTAGAACGCATCTCTTTTCTTATGGCCCTAATCATCTTTTAAATCTTCTAAAGTCACAGGGTATGTATGCATAGATCGTTTGTTCAACGTGTACATTACCCTGTTTCTGAATCGTTTGAAATTTCCATATCCATTTGCAATTTTCAATATCTTCTTTATCATCCCGTTCTTTTTTTCTATCGGTCCATTTG